>CBIMJO010000063.1:0-15030 GCA_966244135.1 uncultured Actinocrispum sp.
TGTCGACCGAGCCGGTCTCCCAGCCGCCCTGCGCGCCCGGGGTGTTCACGACCACGTTCGGCGGCGGGTCGAACCGGCCCAGCGTCGAGGCGTTGAGCTGGCTGTTGTCCTCGTACTTCTCCATCGCCTGGACGGCCTTGCGGGCGGCCTCGTCCTGGGCGCGCTCCTGCGCCTCGTGGTCCATCGCCTGGTTGGCCACCGCGGCCGCTGGACCCGGGTTGCCCGTCAGGGCCGCGGCACCGGCGCCGATCATCGCCCAGGTGGACGGCTTCGGCGTGGTGACCTCGACCGGCTCGGGCACCTCGGAGCGGGCCTGCCCCACGTAGTCGCCCTGCATCTCGTACGACGCCTTCATGACGTTCGCACCCTGCGACGCGTGCGTGGCCCAGTCCTTCAGCGGCGACATGCTCGTCGTCGCGTTGTCCCCGGCCTGGCCCTCCCAGTCGACCTTCAGCTTGCTGAGCCGCGAGTCCAGGTGCGAGCTGATGTCGTTGAGCCGCTCGGACAGCTTGGTCCAGAACTCGATGTGCGAGGACGATGCGGACGGCCCAGGGCCGCCATTGATCATGGTGTAGATGGCCTTGTGGTCGAGGCCTCTCCAGCGGGTGTCAGTCATTGTTCATGCCCCTCAGCTGAGTTCCGTGGATCAGTCGTCGAACCTGTTCGCGTCCCCGGCCTTCGACCGGTTGGCGGCCTCGACACCGACGTAGCTGGCATGCGCCGCATGCAGGGCGTCGGATGAGTTCTGCAACTGCTGCTGGTAGGCCTTCAGCTGCTCGATGGCCGCGCGCTGGCCCATGTCGGAGGCCCCGGCGCTGCCGCTGTCGAACTGCTTGGCGGTCTCCTGGCTCACCGGGTCGGTCGCCCATGCGGGCGTGATCATGCCGTTGAGCTCGTTCACGAGGTTGCCCACATCCGTGGCCGCGACGGAGAACGCCGCCCGCGCGAACGGAATGGACGAAGGCTGCACGTTCAACTGCTGCGAGGCCGCGGGGCCAGGTGCCGACCCCCCACTGTCAGCTGGAATCACGGTCCGTCTCCCTGAAGTGCCTGTGCTTTTGCGATGACTGTAGCTCTGATGCGAGAACGCCGGGAGTGGTTCCCGCAACCTTGTAACCCGGTTTTGTGAATGTGTGACGAACTGGGTGAACCGTCATGACGCACCCACCGCCGCCATCGCGCTGGTCGCCAGTTTGGCGACATTCCCGCAGATCTCGGACATTGGCGGGCTGTCCACCTTGTTGGTGTTCCACTGGGTATAGAGCATCTGGCCGTCGGCCACGCTCACCCCGGTGAAACAGACACCGGGGATGGCCTTGGGCACGAAGGTGAACGCCGGGAATCCAGCGATCTGGGTGCTGGTGATCTCGTTGCTTTGACCGTTGTGGGTGAAGGTGTCGGCGTCCATATTCGTGACCGCGGTGACGGTGGCCCCGAAGTCTCTGGTGATCACGAAGCAACTCGTCATCCCCGGGAAAACCGACGCCGCCCGGGATTCGATCTTGCTTCCCTGCCAGCCGAAGTCGGCGGCCGGAACGGCGCTGAGGATCTTGCAGCTGTCGGTGCTCTTGAGGTCGATGGTCTTCGGGCGGTTCACCGATGGCTTGGTGGACGCGCTTGTTTTGCTGGTCGGTGGAACAGATGTGTTGGTGTTGGCGGCAGCGGTGGGGGTGCCTTGTTGTTCGGTCGAGCAGGCGGCTGTCAGCAGCAGTGCGGCCCCCAGCACTGCTCCCGCCCTGAAGCTCCCCATGGCCCAGCACGGTACCGAACCGCACCGACAGTCGTCCGGCGAACGCCCAAGATCTCCGTCACGCACAGTGCACGTGGTCGGCCCAGTGACTGTTCGCGACCGCGAAACGACGTGGAGTGCGAAGACCCGCCGGATGCCCGTGGCAGGATGGGCCGGACCCCCGCCTACGATGCTCCACATGGCACAGCGGCCGGACATCACCGCCGAGATGAGGGCGAGTGCGAAGTCGAACCCGAACACGTGGTTGTACGTGATCGACCCGTTGTTCGAGTCCGAGGTGGACGTGCCGCCATGGGGGGTTGTCGGCGCGTATCCGGTGGACGCCGGCGGGGAGATCGAGGACGACTTCCAGCCGAACGAGCGCTACCGTCCGTCACCGCAGGCGCTGAGGATGCCGCCCCCGCCGAGCCCGCTGGACGAACTGCTGCAGCTGATCCGCACCGGGCACCGGCGGCCGGAGGAGCTGCCGCCCGCGCTGAAGAACGCGAAGCTGCTGCTGTACGCCCGCGCCGCGCACGAGTACGACGTCATCGGTTTCCCCGACCCGCAGGGCCGCGTGTTCGTGCCGGTGTGCACGGCCGAGGAGTATGTGCCGGACAGCTGGCCCGGGTGGCGGCAGGTGACCGGCGCGGTGCTGGCGCCGTTGCTGTCCGGTCACCCGGTGCTGGTCAACCCGATCGGCCCGATCAGTGCGATCGTCCCGGCTGAGCACCTGGCGAACTGAGCCACTTCTCGATCGCCGCGGGCGGCCCGGACTTGGCGTAGAGCCAGCCCTGCGCGCTGTCCGCGCCGATCCGCCGCAGCCGTTCGGCCTGCTCGACGGTCTCCACGCCCTCGGCGGTCACCGTCAGGCCGAGCAGGTGCGCCAATGACACCAGGGTCCGCACGATCTGGGTGTCCACCAGGCTCGCATTCCCGGAATCACGCAGGCCTTCCAGGAACGAGCCGGCGATCTTCAGCGTCCGCACCGGAAGCACGCGCAAATACGCGAGATTCGAATAGCCCGTGCCGAAATCATCGATCGCGATGGTCAGTCCCAGGTCCACCAACGTGCGCAGCATCTCCAGCGGCTCACCGGTGGCGCCCATGATCGCCGACTCGGTCAGCTCCAGCTGCACCCGATGCGCCGGAAGTCCGGTCTCCGCGAGGATTTTGCGCACGTCGTCGACCAGGCCAGGGTCACGGCACTGCCGCACGGCGAGGTTCACGCTCACGTAGGGCGCGTCGTCGCCGTACCGGTCCCACCACTGTTTCGCTTGGATGCAGGCGGTTCGCAGCACCCATCGGCCCAGCGGGACGATCAGCCCGGTCTCCTCGGCCAGCCCGATGAACTTGTCCGGCCCCAGCGGCCCGAACTCCGGGTGCCGCCAGCGGACCAGCGCCTCGACCCCGTGCAGCTCACCGTCCGGCAGCCGCACGATCGGCTGGTAGTCGACGTAGAACTCCTCGCGCTCCAGCGCCGCCGGCATCCGGGCGGACAACGTGAACCGCGCGACCTCACGGGCGTTGCGCTCCGGGTCGAAGCAGGCGTACTGGTCCTTGCCGTCGCTTTTCGCCCAGTACAACGTGACATCCGCGTCGCGCATGGTGTCGGCGGGCGTGGTGCCGTCGATGGCTCGCTCGACGATGCCGATGCTCGCCGACACGCTCAGCTCGTGCCCGCCGATCCGCACCGGTTCCCGGAACGCGGCCAGAATCTTGTCCGACAGCAGCGTGAGTTCCTTCATCGACGAGCAGTCCCGCACCAGCACGACGAACTCGTCGCCGCCCATCCGCGCGACCATCCGGTCGGGCCCATGTACCAGCGTGCCCAGCCGCGAGCCGACCGCGACGAGCAACTGGTCGCCGACGTCGTGGCCGAGGCTGTCGTTGATCACCTTGAAGCCGTCGACATCCAGGTAGCACAAGCCAACGCGCGTGCCGTCGCCAGCGGCGAAGATCTCCGCGAGCCGCTCCTGGAACAACGCCCGGTTCGGCAGGCCGGTCAGCGGGTCGTGCGTGGCCTCGTGCCGCAGCTGGCGCTGCAGCGCGTGCCGTTCGGTGATGTCCTCGATCATCCCGACCAGGTACTGCGGCCGGCCCTCGGCGTCCCGCACGACCGAGACCTTCACGTTGGTGCGCACGGTCCCGCCGTCGCGCCGGGTGTACCGGCGTTCCACCTGGTAGCTGTCCCGCGCGCCGGACAACGCCTCGTCGTACTCGGCGCGCAGCTCGACCGGCATGTCCTTCTCGAAGAACTGCTCGATGTTCATCGTGCGCAGCTCGGTCAGCGGGACACCGAGCAGCTCGGACATGGCCCGGTTGGCGTCGATGACGTAGCCGTGCATGTCGCAGATGCCGATGCCGACCGCCGCTTCGTGAAATACCGCCTGAAAGCGGGCCTCACTGGCGCGCAGCGCGGCCCGCGCGCCCCGCCGGGCGTCCATCGCCGCGTTGCGCACCGACTCGTGCTCGTCCAGCGACAGCTCGTGGATGGCCTCGTTGAACCCGGTCACCAGAGCGGCGAGCATGCGCGGCAGCACGGAAATCGCCCGATCGGCCGAACCGGCCAGCGCGGGCAGTTCCTCGCCGATCACCCGAACGGACGCAGCCAGCGACTCCGTCTCGGCGAAGCCCATCCGGACCAGTTCGACGCCGACCCACTCGGTCGTCTCGGCGAGGAACGCGTCCTCGGCGCACGAGTCGATCAGGACCTTGGCGAACTCGCGCAGCCGGTCGACGACCTCCGCGGTGTCCAGCGCCACGTAGCTGGTGCTGCGCACGGACGACGCCCAGCGCTGAGCGAACCGTTCGTACCCGCCTGTCCCTTCGGCAGCGGGCAAGTTCGGGCTCTCCACCGTCCAAACACCCTTCGCCCACTCGTGGGATCGATCCAACTGGGCCGGTTGACCGCAACCTTACCGGTTCTGAACAGCAAGGTACTCAGCCGCGCAACTCTGGGAGCGCCCACTGTTCGTGATTATTTCACACCAAGGCGTGACAAATAGATAGTTTCAGGCTCACAATCCCTCCCGGTGGTTACCTTCACACAGTGGCCACCGCTCCGTGAGGGCAAGAAAGGGCATCCCCATGAAGATCCCTGCAATCCGACGGGGCCGCCGCCTGCTGACCGCAGTCGCCGCGGTGTCCGCCGCCGTCATGGCCCTGGGCGCGTTACCAGCCACAGCCATGCCGGCCGACCAGGTAAACCCGATCGACAAGTTGATCTACGAGAACGACCACCCGATGGGCTCGCAGATCGCCAAGCACGAGGGCACCCCGATGACCCTCGTGCACCCGGAGGACATCTCCATCCAGGCCGCCGTCTACGGCATCGACGTCAGCGGCTGGCAGGGAAATGTCGACTGGGCGGCGCAGTGGAACGCGGGCAAGCGGTTCGCCTACGTCAAGGCGACCGAGAACACCAACTACACCAACCCCTATTTCGCCCAGCAGTACAACGGTTCCTACAACGTCGGCATGATCCGCGGGTCGTACCACTTCGCCACGCCGAACACGTCGAGCGGTGCGGCGCAGGCGAACTACTTCGTGGATCACGGCGGCGGCTGGTCGCGCGACGGCCGGACCCTGCCCGGCGCGCTGGACATGGAGTACAACCCATACGGCGCAACGTGTTATGGCCTCTCCACCGGCGGCATGGTCGGCTGGGTGAAGAGCTTCAGCGACCAGTACCACGCCCGCACGGGCCGCTGGCCGGTCATCTACACGAGCACCAGCTGGTGGTCGCAGTGCACCGGCAACCAGGGTGACTTCACGTCCACCAACCCGTTGTGGGTGGCCAGGTACGCGTCCACCGTGGGCCCGCTGCCGTACGCGTGGGGCTTCTACACGTTCTGGCAGTACAGCTCCAGCCCGATCGACCAGGACGTCTTCAACGGCGCCCAGGACCGGCTCGTGGCCCTAGCCAACGGCTGATCCGCTTCTCGCCGCGGCGATCGCGTTGAGCAACGCGGTCGCCGCGGCACTGGGCGCTTCCGCCGTCACCACACCGGTCTCCCACCGCTTCAGCTCACTCAGCCCGACGAACCGGACCTTGTCGGTCTTCACCGAGAACGACTGCGGCACAAGGGCGACGCCGAGTCCGAACGCGACAAGATCGAGCAGTGAGTGCACGTCGTTGACCTCGAACGCGATCCGCCGCTCGCCCACCACCGAGTCGACGACGTCCCGCGAGCCCCAGTCCCGGGAGAAGTCCACGAACGGCTCGGCGTCGAGCTCCGTCAGGTCGACCTCGTCGCGCTGGGCGAGTGCATGATCGAGTCCGCAGGCCAGCACGAGCGGTTCGCCGGCGAGCGGGCTGACCTTGAGGTCGTCCGCGCGCACCGGCAACGACACGAACGCGATGTCCAGGCGCCCGGACCGGACCTCGTCGGTGAGCTCGTTCGAGCCACCGTGCCGCAGCCGGATCTCGACACCCGGATGGGCCGCGTGGAAGCGCGCGAGCACCGCGGGCAGGTGCACCACGTGCAGGCACTGCAGCGACCCGATCGCGACACTGCCCCGGACCAGGCCCTGCACGGCCGCCACCGCGTCACGGGCCGCGTCGGTCGCACTCAGCGCCCGGCGGGCCTCGACGAGCAGCGCGCGCCCGGCCGGGGTCAGCTCGACCTGGCGGGTGCTGCGGACGAACAGGGACGCGCCCAGCTCCCGTTCGAGCGACCGGATCGACGCCGAGAGCCCCGACTGGGCGACGTGCATGCGTTTGGCCGCCCTGGTGAAGTGGCACTCCTCGGCGACGGCCACGAAGTACTCGAGCTGGCGCAGTTCCATTGACAAGCCCTCATTGATAACCGGCAGTGCTCAACGGGATCAGTTTCTTCTGTTGGACAGAATAATGCATGGGGCGCACGCTGGAGGTCGTCGTCACCACCATCGAAAGGGAGACGCAGATGCGGACTCGTCGGATCGGCGAGACAGAGGTCGGCGCGATCGGGCTCGGCGGGATGCCGCTGTCGGTGGACGGGCGCCCGGACGAGGAGCGCGCGGTCGCCACGATCCACGCGGCCCTGGACGCCGGAATCACGCTCATCGACACCGCCGACGCCTACAGCCTGAGCGACAAGGACTTCGGGCACAACGAGGAGCTGATCGCCCGCGCGCTGAAGAGCTACGGCGCCGGCGACGAGATCCTGGTGGCCACCAAGGGCGGCCACACCCGGCTGGCCGACGGCGGCTGGGGGCTCAACGGGACGGCCGAGTACATCAAACAGGCCTGTGACGCCTCGCTGCGGCGCCTCGGGGTCGAGGCCATCGGGCTGTACCAGTTCCACCGGCCGGACCCGCGCACGCCGATCGAGGAGTCCGTCGAGGCCGTCCGGGACCTGCTGGACGCGGGCAAGATCCGGTACGCGGGCGTGTCGAACTTCAACCCGGCGCAGATCCGGACCGCGAACGAGATCCTCGGCGGCCGGCTGGCGGCGGTGCAGAACCAGTTCTCGCCGGTGTTCCGGTCGTCCGAGCCGGAACTGGAGCTGTGCGCGGAGCTGGGCATCGCCTTCCTGCCGTGGAGCCCGCTCGGCGGCATCGGCAAGGCCGGGCGGCTCGGCGGCGGCGCGTTCGACGAAGTCGGTGCGGCGCATGGCGTCAGCCCGCAGCGCGCCTGCCTGGCGTGGATGCTCGCGAAGGCCGACGTGGTC
Source organism: uncultured Actinocrispum sp. (assembly GCA_966244135.1). GTDB lineage: Bacteria > Actinomycetota > Actinomycetes > Mycobacteriales > Pseudonocardiaceae > Kibdelosporangium. The sequence continues at coordinate 7,387 of CBIMJO010000063.1, forward strand.
ATCCCGATCCCGGGGTCGTCGCGTCCGGAGAGCATTCGTGACTCTGCGGCAGCGGCCGAGTTGGAACTGTCACCCGACGAGATCAAAAAACTCGATAACGCCTAGGAGGGTGTGGGTGGCCCCTGTAGGGGGTCGGAATAAAGGCTGACTTTGTACGGCATCCGGCCCTATGCGGCACGGCCGGATGCCACCAGAATGTGCGGATGCATCTCGCGCTGGTGATTGTCGGCATCCTCATGTTGTTCGGTGCCGGTGTGGCGTTCACCCAGCAAGGTCGTGCGCTGACGGGCACCCTGATCGGTGCGCTCGGCGTCCTGCTGACCATGACCGGCTGGGTTCTGCTCGACGGCGGGTCGACGCTCAGCGACGCGCTCAAGACCGGCGGCCTGGCCGCCAGCTCCATTGTCGTGCTGTACGCGTTGTGGCTCAGCGACCGCCGCCGCCAGGCCGACGAGGAACGGTACGAAGTGGAGCGTCGCCGGCACGACCTCGAGGGCCAGCGGCACAGCCTGGAGCAGGCCCGTCATCACCTGGAGTCCCAGCGGGTCCAGCACGAGCGCGAGCGGTCCAACGACGAGCGGTTCGCCCGCGCGGTCGAGCTGCTGGGCAGCGACGCCGACCAGGTCCGCGTGGGTGCGATGCACTCCCTCGCCGGCCTGGCCCGCGCCCGGACCGACTACACCCAGACCGTGCTCGACGTGCTGTGCGCGTACCTGCGCCGCCCCTTCGACCACGAGCACTACGCGAAGTTGCGGGGCGACAAGGACTTCGTGGTCGCGCCGGACGCCGACCGGGAGCGCCAGGTCCGGCTGACCGCGCAGCGCCTGATCGGGGATCTGCTGCCACAGATCGGAAACGGCCGCGGCCCCACCTACGACCTCGACCTGACCGGCGCGACCCTGGAGTACTTCGACCTGTCCGAGCGGGTCGTCGGCCAGCTCACCGCGCGGTCGGTGAACCTGTACGAGGCCAACGCGTTCCGCGGCATGGAGATCTTCGGCGACGCCTGGTTCACCTCCGCGCACAGCTGGGGCAAGTTCATCGCCCAGGGCACGAAGTTCCACAAGCGCGCCTGGTTCTCCAACTTCGAGGCCGACCAGCTGGTGGACTTCAAACAGTCCACTTTCGACGGCATCGCCAAGCTCGCCCAGGCCAAGTTCGACGGCAAGGTCGTGCTGCGCGGCAGCCGGTTCGCCCAGCCGATCGACCTCAACCACAGCAAGTTCAACGGCGGCCTGGACATGACCTCCGCCAGCACCTCGACCGCGGACACCTACGGCATGGTCGTGTCGCTGGAGATGAAGAACGAGCTGCCCGAGGGCTGGATCGTCGACCGCAACGAGGACGGCACCGGCCTCGTGCGGGTCTGATCAGAACAGGTCGCCCCAGAACTCGGCCTTCTACGCGGGTTCCCAGTCCGGGTCGATGTACCAGCCCATGACCTCGCGGTGGATGTAGTCCGCGAGGTCGGTGCCGTAGTAGATGATGTCGGTCTGCACCACCGACAGGACGGGATGCCCGTACGTCCCCCGTCCGGCGGGCAGATACCTGTGCCCGTACACGGGAACGAGCTGCGGGACCGTGGCCAGGTGCTCGCGGGCAACCTGGATCGCCGCGGCCATGTCCACCGGGCGCTCGCCCCAGCTCGCGTGCCACATCCGGTTGTGCTCGACGTCGAACAGCACGCCCTCCACCGGCCGCGCGAGCTGTTCGCGCACCGAGTCGAGGTCGCGCCAGTCCGGCCAGGGCTTCTGCCACGTGTGGATCACATCGGGCCGCTGCGGCGCGTTCAACGGCAGTTTCTCGGCCAGGAACGCACGATGGTCGTCGGCGAACTCGAAGCCGAACTCGTTCTCGATCCGGTCGAACTCCGCGTCGGTCAGTCCCGGCCCGGCCGCTCCACCGGCCCGCCGCGCGGCCTTAACGCCGATCCGGACCCCCTCTTCAGCCAGCACACGGTCACACTAGTTCCGATGACAACCTGATTCCGTACGGGGACGTTCTGAGGGGCATGCGGGTAGATCCCAGCTTCGAGACGTTCGTCGAAGACAGCTCCACGGCGTTGTTGCGCACCGCGTACCTGCTCACCGGTGACCGGGGGCATGCCGAGGACCTGTTGCAGACGGCGCTGTTACGCACCGCCCGGCATTGGTCGCGCGCACGCGACTCGCCGCAGGCGTATGCGCGCACGGTGCTGCTCAACCTGTCGCGGGACCGGATCAGATCGTTGTTCCGGCGCCCCAGAGAGGCCCCGATGCCACCCGACGTGGACACCATCCACGCGGTGGACGCGGGGTACGAGCAGATCGCCGAGCGGCGCGTGATGATGCGAGCGCTGGCCAGGCTGCCGATCCGGCAACGCCAGGTCGTCGTGCTGCGCTTCTACGAGGACATGTCCGTCGAGCAGACCGCTGAGCTGCTCGGCTTCACCCCCGGGACGGTCAAGTCGCACACCTCCCGGGCCCTGGCCAGGCTGCGTGAGCTGCTGGCCGGCCACGACTCCATGGAGGAGGTACCCCGTGCTCACCGATGAGCAGTACGGCCGCCGCATCGGCGACCGGCTGCGGCACGAGATCGAGGATGTCCACGCGAGCCCGGACCTGGTCCGCAGGCTGCGCCGCCGCCAGGTCAGGCGCACCTGGACGATCACCGGCGCCATCGCCACCCCGGTGGCGGCCGCCGCGGTCATCGCGATTGTCGTCTCCAGCCAAAGCACTCCCACCCCGGCACAGAACGTCGCCGCACCCCCGGCGACCAGCGCGCCGCCCAGCAGCGCCCCGCCCCAGGTCCGCAACGTGGCCTACATCCAGGCGGAGACGGTGAAGGCGCTCGGCCAGGCTTCGCAGTACGTCATCTACTCCAAGGACACGTACTCCAGCGGCTACTACGAGACCTGGACCGACAAGGCGACCGAGCGGTACCGCAACGACGGCTACACACAGCTGCCCGCCTCAACCCAGACGGGCAAGAGGAACGCTGACGGAAGCGTCCGGATCTCAGTCCCGCCCAAGATCGAACTGGGCCCGCTGCACAGGCAGCAGTCGCACGCCGTCAAAGGCCCATGGGAGAACCAGGAGATCACCACGGTCGACTGGGAGAACAAGTGGTGGTCCATCAACCACATGAGCGAACCCAAACCGAACTTCGAGATTCCCGACCCCACCGACCCGGAAGGCATGAAGAAAGCGGTCGCCGACGGCAAGGTGGAACTGATCGGTCAGGAGAAGGTCGGCGACATCGACACCCACCACCTGCGGCTCATCGGCCCGAACCGCGAGTACAAGATCGAGATGTGGGTGGACGGCACCACCTACCTGCCGGTCAAGGAGTCCGCGATCAAGAACCACGGCGGACAGGGCGACCAGGAGTTCCCCGAGTCCGGTGGTGAGGCGATCACCTACGCCTGGCTTCCCCGGACAGAGGAGAACCTGGCCAAGCTGACGCTGACGCCACCAGCCGACTTCAAACAGATCAAGTGAGCGAAAGGCGCCGCCCACAAGGGGACGGCGCCTTTCGCCATGAGAAAGATCAGTCGAACAAGGCCGGGAGCGTCGACTCCCAGGCGGTCCGCAACTCGTCCAGGGTGAACGTGCCGATGTCCTGGATCTCCAGGGAACCGGCATCCGGGTCGACCACACCGAGCTTGCGCCACGGCAGGCCGCGAGCGGTGCACATGTCGGTGAACCGCAGCTCCTCGGTCCGCGGCACGGCGACCATGACCCGCCCGGCCGACTCCGAGAACAACTGCACGAAGGCATCCTGGTCAGGGTCAAGGAAAACGCGGGCGCCGGTCTGGCCGATCAGGCAAGCTTCGACCAGAGCCTGCGCGAGGCCGCCCTCGGAAAGGTCGTGCGCGGCGGAGACCATTCCATCCCGGGACCCGGACCGCAGAATCTCGGCCAGCAGCTTCTCGCGGGCGAGGTCCACCTTCGGCGGCAGTCCGCTCAGCGACCCGTGCACGACGTGCGCCCATTCGGACCCGCCGAACTCATCCCTGGTGTCGCCCAGCAGAATCAGCGTCTCGCCCGCCTCGGCCCCGATTCCGGTCGGGATCCGCCGGCGAACATCGTCGATGACACCGAGCACACCGACAACGGGAGTCGGCAGAATCGCCGTCGTCCCAGTCTGGTTGTAGAAACTCACGTTCCCGCCGGTGACCGGAATCCCGAGTTCCACGCAGCCGTCGGCCAGCCCGCGAACGGCCTGCTCGAACTGCCACATCACGCCGGGATCCTCGGGGGACCCGAAGTTCATGCAGTTCGTGACCGCCACCGGAGTCGCCCCGGACGCGGCCACATTCCGATAAGCCTCGGCCAGCGCGAGTTTCGCGCCCTCATAGGGATCGAGCTTGCAGTACCGGCCATTGCTGTCCAGCGAAAGGGCGACCCCGCGGCCGGTCTCCTCGTCGATCCGGATCATCCCGGCGTCCGACGGCTGCGCGAGAACGGTGCCACCGCGGACATAGCGGTCGTACTGGTCCGTGACCCACCGGCGGGAGGCCAGGTTGTGCGATCCGGCCATCTGGACCACCAGGTCCCGCAGTTCGGCGGCCTCCGGCCGTGGCAAGGAAGCCGGGACCTGCAGGGCGTCCTGGTCGGCCGGCCGCTCGATCGGCCGGTGGTAGACCGGGCCCTGGTGCGCGACGGTCCGCGGCGGTACGTCCACCACGACCTCGCCGTGCCAGGTGATGACCAGCCGCTCGGTGTCGGTGACCTCGCCGATCTCGGTCGCCGTCACGTCCCACTTGGCGCAGACCGCCATGAAAGCGTCCACATCGGACGGACGGACGACCGCGCACATCCGTTCCTGCGACTCCGAGGACAGGATCTCCGCCGGGGTCATCCCCTTGGCCCGCAACGGAACGCTGTCCAGCACGACGTGCATCCCGCCATCGCCGGCCGCGGCCAGCTCACTGGTCGCGCAGGACAGCCCGGCGCCACCGAGGTCCTGGATGCCGACCACGATCCGCTTCTGGAACAGCTCCAGGCAGCACTCGATCAGCACCTTCTCCGTGAACGGGTCGCCGACCTGCACCGAGGGCAGCTTCTTGCGGCCCGGCCCGGTCTCGTCGCCGGAGAACGTGTCGCTGGCCAGCACCGACACCCCGCCGATGCCGTCGAGACCCGTCCGGGCGCCGAACAGGATGACCTTGTTCCCGGTGCCGGAGGCGTGCGCGAGGTGCAGGTCCTCGACCCGCATCGCGCCAACGCAGAGCGCGTTCACCAGCGGGTTGCCGATGTAGGTCGGGTCGAAGACGACCTCACCGCCGATGTTCGGCAGCCCCAGGCAGTTGCCGTACCCGCCGACACCGGCGACGACGCCGGGCAGCACGCGGCGGGTGTCCGGAGCGTCCGCGGCGCCGAACCGCAGCGCGTCCATCACCGCCAGCGGCCGGGCGCCCATCGCCATGATGTCGCGGACGATCCCGCCGACGCCGGTGGCGGCGCCCTGGTAAGGCTCCACATAGGACGGATGGTTGTGCGACTCGGCCTTGAACGTCACCGCCCAGCCGTCGCCGATGTCCACCACGCCCGCGTTCTCGCCGATGCCGGCGAGCATCTTCGAGCGCATCTCCTCGGTGGTGGTCTTGCCGAAGTAGCCCAGGTGCACCTTGGAGGACTTGTAGGAGCAGTGCTCCGACCACATCACCGAGTACATCGCCAGCTCGGCGTCGGTCGGGCGGCGGCCGAGGATGTCCCGGATCCGCTGGTACTCGTCGTCCTTGAGGCCCAGTTCGCGGTAGGGCTGCTCGGTGTCCGGAGTGGACTCCGCGTGCTTGACCGAATCGAGTGTCATGCCGCCACCAGTGCGTCGAGAACGGAAAAGAACATGCCCAGCCCGTCGTCCGACGGCCCGGTGAGCGCGTCTATCGCGTGCTCGGGGTGCGGCATCAGGCCGACGATCCGGCCGCGCGCGTCGGTGATGCCGGCGATGTTGTTCAGCGAACCGTTCGGATTCTCGCCCGCGTACCGGAACACGACCCGGCCCTCGCCCTCCAGCGTCTCCAGGGTCGACTTCTCGGCGACGTAGCCGCCCTCGCCGGACTTCAGCGGGATCAGGATCTCCGCGCCCTGGTCGTAACGGGTGGTCCAGGCGGTGCTGTTGTTCTCCACCTTCAGCCACTGGTCACGGCAGACGAAGTGCATGGCGGAGTTGCGAACCAGCGCGCCGGGCAGCAGGCCCGCCTCGCACAGGATCTGGAACCCGTTGCAGATCCCCAGAATCGGCATGCCCTTGGCGGCGGCCTCGATCACCGGGCCCATCACCGGGGCGAACCGGGCGATCGCGCCGCAGCGCAGGTAGTCGCCGTAGGAGAAGCCGCCGGGCACGATCACCGCGTCCACGCCACGGAGGTCGGCATCCGCGTGCCAGAGCGGGACGGCCTCGCCGCCCGCGTACTTCACCGCGCGCGCCGCGTCCTGATCGTCGAGCGTGCCAGGGAAAGTGATCACCCCAACCTTGGCGGTCACGAGTCCACCCGCCGGACGGTGAAGTCCTCGATCACGGTGTTCGCCAGCAAGCCACTGGCGATCTTGGTCAGCGTTTCGTCGTCGACATCGTCGTCGACCTCCAGCTCGAACCGCTTGCCTTGGCGAACCTCGGTGACACCTTGGAAACCCAGACGGGGCAACGCTTTGGCCACCGCCTGTCCCTGCGGGTCGAGAATCTCCGGCTTGGGCATTACGTCGACGACGACACGGGCCACGGTCGTTACTCCCACACTTACTAGGGGTGACGGCTACCCGCGAAGAGTACCTGACCAGGGAGTTTCGCCCTGCGCGAGCGGCATGGCGGAATGGCCCCGGTCACAGTAAGGATGGCTGACATGCGACTTCTCATTCTGGGGGGAACCGTCTTCCTCGGGTCCGCCATCGCGGCCGAGGCCGTTCGCCGCGGACACGACGTGACCTGCGCTGCCCGGGGTAGCACGAACGGGGCACCGGCCCCGCTGATCAAGATCGACCGGGACGATCCGGACGGCCTCGCGCCGCTCGCCGGCACCGAGTTCGACGCCGTGGTGGACGTGGCCAAAATCTCGTTCCCGCACGTCCAGCGGGCGGTGCGGACGATCAAGGCCGGGCATTGGACGTTCGTCTCATCCATCAGCGCCTACTCCGAGTACCGCACCGGCGGCGTCACCGACCCACTCGAGGAGGCCGTCTACGAGCAGGCCGCCCCCGGCTCGTACGAGAACTATGGCGGCATCAAGGTGGCCAGCGAGAACGCGGTCCGCGAGGTGCACGGCGAGGACGCGTTCATCGTCCGCGCCGGCCTGATCACCGGTCGCGGCGACGTCTCCGACCGGTTCGGCTACTGGCCCGCCCGGCTCTCGGGCACCGGCTTGGCGGTCGTTCCGGATTCCCCCGATCAGGCGACCCATCACATGGATGTCGACGACCTGGCGTCGTGGATCGTGACCGGCGCGGAGCAGCGGATCGGCGGCACGTTCAACGCCGCGGGCCTGCCGGTGCCGTTCGGCGCCCTGCTCAAGGAGATCCACGCGGTGGCCGGTGGCGATGTGGAGATGGTGCCGGTCGCGGAGGAACGGCTGCTCGAGCTGGGTGTGTCCGCCTGGGCCGGGCCGAAGTCCCTGCCGCTCTGGATCCCCGACATGAAGGAGGAGCCGAACTTCCCGCTGGCCGC
>CBIMJO010000064.1:0-14983 GCA_966244135.1 uncultured Actinocrispum sp.
GCGACCTGCGCGGCGGCGGGCACTACAACTACGTCCTGAAGGACGCGAACGGCGACATCTACTACTCCGGCCGGTACGGCGGCAAGCAGACGCCGGCCAGCGTGCAGAAACGGCACTCCAAGACCAAGACCAAGGACGTCGCGGGCAACGAGGTCCGGCGGTTCGTCCCGGGGACTGACAAGATGGAGGTCGTGGCCGGCCCCCACAGCTACGGCGAGTCGCGGATCTTGGAGCAGGAGTTGATGGAGCAGAACAACAGTTTCATCGGCAAGGACCCGCACGACGTGCGCGGCAACCGGATCAACCCGATGTCGCCGGAGAAGCGGCCGCGCTATGACGCGTACATCAAGGACATCGCGCGCAACGCGGGGCACTGCCCATGACCCAGCTGACGGAGACCGCCCTCGACGAGGCCGCGCGGCTGCTGGTCCGGGTGACCGAGGCCATCGCCGCGGAACTGGACGGCCCGCCCACCCTGGGGGACGTGCTGGCGGTCCTGGACTGGTCGGTGCCCAACGGCAGTGAGCACATGGCGAAGACGCCGGTCCCGGTGACCTTCCGCGCGAAGGTCAAGGGCAACAAGTGGTACAAGGCGCCGGATCGTGACGTCGTCCTGGACGACGGCGCCTATGTCGAAGCCGTCGAGCTGCTGGGTTTCCTGGCGGCTCGCGGCTCGGCCGTCTCGGGTCAGCAGACCACGGCGGAGGACCTCGCGAGCTACCTCCTGCAGGTGCTCAAGGCCGCGCGCCCGGCGTTCGCCGACGTCGATGAGGTGGCCGACCTGCAGGTCAAGGTGGCCAAGGGGCGGCGCAAGTTCCAGGTCGGGGACGTCATCGGCGTCCCCGCCGGCAAGGGCGGGTACCACTTCGCGGTCATCGTGGCCGTGGACAACTGGGGCCCAGCGGTCGGCCTGCTGCAGGGTGTGCACGCGTCCCCGCAGCTCGGGCCGGCCGACGGGTACCGGGCCCGGCACGTGCCGGTCTATCCCGGCCAGGACCTGATCCAGGACGGGACCTGGCCCATCGTCGGGCACGACGAGAACCTGCTCGCACTGTTCCCTGATCCGCCGGAGATCTACTTCTCGCCGAACCCCGTGTTCCCGCAGTACGGCAAGTTCGGGGCCGCGGGAACGGCCGACGGCCGCAAACGGGTGATCGGCGAGGCCGAGGCGGGCCGGGCCGGGCTGCTGGACCAGTCCTACGAGCAGTTCGTCAGTGACGAGCTGTTCCAGCAGCGGCTCGACGAGGGCTACTTCGACAAGGGCATGGTGCCCGGGTTCTGGAAGTCCTAAAACGAGGGCAGCGTGTGCCAGGCGAGACCGGCGTCCTCGGCGCCGTCCCGGATCACGCTGCCCTCGATCAGCCCGTACGGCCGGTCGGCCGCGTAGAACACCTCGTTGTCGTTCTGGAGCCCGAACGGCGACAGGTCGACCAGGAAGTGGTGCTTGTTCGGCATGGACAGCCGGATCTCGGCGACCTCGGGCCGGGCCTCGATCACCGCCGCGCCCATCGCGTAGAGGGTCTGCTGCAGCGACAGGCTGTGTGTCTCGGCGAACGTCTCCAGCATGATCCGGCGGATCTCCAGGAAGGTCTTGGACCACTCGACACCGGCGGTGTCCTGGTAGCGCCAGCGGGCCGTCACCGCGGTGGCCAGGATCCGGTCGTCGGTCTCGGCCAGCGTCGTGTACTCGTCTCGCGGGAACCCGTGGAACTCCGAACCGGTCGTCTTCAGCACCACCAGATCGGTCAGCCCGGAGACCACCCAGTGGCGTGAACCGTCGATGGTCACGGCGGTCGTGCGGCGCTCGCCGGAGGCCTTGGCGAACGAGTGGTGGTGGGGGTGGCGGTTGACGTAGATCCGCTCCCAGCCGTGCTCGTCGATCAGGATCCGGGCGCCGGTGATCTGCTCGAACCCGTCCACGAAGTGCCGGCCCAGGCGCAGCGCGAAGTCCTCGATCTCGCCCACCGGGGCCTGTTTGGCGAAGGCGTACACGGTGTTCTTCTGCGTGTCCGTGGCCACCACGGCGCTGTTGTCGCCGGTGAGGTGGGTGTCCGCCAGGTCGCCGCGCAGCGAGGTGCTGACGGTCAGGTCCCGCAGGTGGTGGGTCTCGCCCTCCCTGGTGACCGTGACCAGCCGGACCTCGGCCTTGCCGTACTGGTTGTCGCCCAGGTGGTAGGACACTTTCAGCTCCCTCGGTAGGTGGAGTAGGCGAACGGGCTGAGCAGGATCGGCACGTGATGATGCACCCCGGCGGCCGGGATCCGGAAGGTGATCGACACTTCCGGGTAGAACGCGTCCGGCCCGTGGTACGCGCCGGTGTCGAAGATCAACCGGTAGACGCCCGCCTCGGCCGCGTCCTCGAAGCGCAGCCGTCCGTCCGCGTCGGTGATCCCCGAAGCCGTCAGCGGGCCTTCCAGGCGGACGGGAACGCCGGCCGCGGGCTTGCCCAGGGCGGCGTCCAGGACATGGGTGCTGATCATTCGGTCACGACCTTTCCCAGCCGCAGAACGGTGATCTTGGCGAGCTCGGCGTTGACCACGCGCAGCTCGGTCTCCGGGTCGTTGGCCAGCCGCGCCGCCAGGATCGACAGCAGCTCCTCGCCGCTGCGGCCGGACGCGAAGACCAGGTAGATGTGCCCGAACCGCTCCTCATAGCGCTGGTTGGCGGCCTGCAGCTGCTCCGCGAGGGAGGCGTCGACGCCGGACTGCTCGGTCCTGGAGAACGCGTCCCCGTCGCGCCGCTCGCCGATCCGGGGATGGCCGGCCATGGCGGCGTGGAGCTCGTCAGGTGTCAGTTCGGTGGCGAACGATTCGGCCGACGAGAGCAGATCCGCCCTGGAGGCGTACGGTCGCTCGGCGAGCACCATGTCGGCCCAGCGTGGCACCGCGAGACAATCTGTGAGCAACGGACGCAGGTCGTCGGCCGGAGCAGTGTTGAATCGGTTCATGTTGACGGCGTGCACGTGCCAACATTAGCTTGCGCAGTGCGGAATAGTGATTCCATAGAGTGGAAAGAGGGTGGCAGGTGCTGGACCTGGTGTTCCGGGCCCGCAGGATGATCACCACGGCCGGCGAGGTCGAGGGGACCGTCGGTGTGCGGGAGGGGCGCATCGTCGCTGTCGAGCCGTTGAACAGCGACCTCGACGCGGAACGGGTGATCGAGCTCGGCCGGGGTGAGGTGCTGCTGCCCGGCCTGGTCGACACCCACGTCCACGTCAACGACCCCGGCCGGACCGAGTGGGAGACCTTCCGGACCGCCAGCCGCGCGGCCGCCGCCGGAGGCATCACGACCCTCGTCGACATGCCGCTCAACAGCCTGCCGCCGACCGTCGACGCGGACGCGCTGGAGGTCAAGCGCAAGGCCGCCGAGGGCCGGTTACACGTGGACGTCGGGTTCTGGGGCGGCGCCGTGCCGGGCAATCTGAAGGACCTGCGGGACATGCACGAGGCCGGGGTGTTCGGGTTCAAGAGCTTCCTGCTGCACTCGGGCGTGGACGAGTTCGGGCACCTGTCGTTCACCGAGTTCGAGGCCGCGCTCAAGGAGATCCGCAGGTTCGACGGGCTGATGATCGTGCACGCCGAGGACGGGCACGCGGTCAAGCCCGCCCGCGGCCGCCGCTACCGGGACTTCCTGGCGTCCCGGCCACGGGCCGCGGAGAACGCGGCGATCACCCGTGTGGTGGACCTGGCCAAGAAGACCGGGGCCCGCGCGCACATTCTCCACCTGTCCTCTTCGGACGCGCTGCCGATCGTCGCGCAGGCCAAGGCGGACGGCGTCCGGATCACCGCGGAGACCTGCCCGCACTACCTGACGTTCGTCGCCGAGGAGATCCCGGACGGCGCCACCCAGTTCAAGTGCTGCCCGCCGATCCGCGAGGCGGTCAACCGCGAGGCGCTCTGGCAGGGACTGGCCGACGGGACCATCGACTACGTCGTCAGCGACCACTCGCCGTCCACGCGCGAGCTCAAACGCTTTGACACTGGGGACTTCGGCGACGCGTGGGGCGGGATCTCGAGTCTGCAGGTGGGTCTGCCCGCGGTCTGGACGCAGGCGCGCCGGCGCGGGCACACCATGTTCGACGTCGTCAACTGGATGGCGCACCGGCCCGCGGCGACCGCGGGAATGCGGCACAAGGGACAGATCGCACCCGGTTATGACGCCGATTTCTGCGTTTTCGCGCCCGACGAGGCGTTCGTCGTCCAGGCCGAGCAACTGCACCATCGCAACCCGGTGAGCGCCTATCACGGTATGCCGCTGGCGGGCCGGGTGGTCACCACCTGGTTGCGCGGCATCAAGGTGACCGGTGACGAACTGCACGGCGACCTGCTCGGCCGGGAGGACGCGTGACCGAATGGCGTGAGTTGCCCGATCTGGCGAATCGGCGTTTCGGTGGCTCGGTGGTCTGGGCGAATGACGAGTTCTTCGCCGAACGGGAGAACCTGGTCAAGGACGGCGACCCGGCCTTCCAGACCTACACGTTCGGCCACAAGGGTCAGGTCTATGACGGCTGGGAGACCCGCCGCCGCCGGTCCGAAGGCTTCGACCAGGCGATCGTCCGGCTGGGCATGCCCGGCCGGATCGCCGGGGTCGTCATCGACACGATCTTCACGGGCAACTACCCGCCTTTCGCGTCCGTCGACGCGGTCAATTTCAGCGATTACCCGTCGCCCGGGGAACTGACCGGCTGGCACACGATCTTGCCGAAATCCCCGCTCGCCGGAGATACCCGCAACGAGTTCGAGATCGGCGATACCCGGCGGTTCACCCACGTCCGGTTGAACATCTTTCCGGACGGCGGGGTGGCCCGGTTGCGGGTGCACGGAAAGCCCATTCCGGACCGCCGGTACCTGTTCGCCGACCGGATGGATCTGGCCGCGCTGGAGAATGGCGCGGAAATCGCCGACTGCAGCAACAAGTTCTATTCCTCGCCGAACAACCTGATCGCGCCCGGACCGGCCGCGGTCATGGGCGAGGGCTGGGAGACCGCGCGGCGGCGGGACGACGGCAACGACTGGGTGCACGTCCGGCTGGCCGCCGAGGGCATCCCGGCGCTGATCGAGCTGGACACCACGCACTTCAAGGGCAACGCCCCGCGCGAGGCCCGCGTCCAGGGCGCCCACGAGGACGGCGAATGGGCCGACATCCTGCCGCTGACGCGGCTGCAACCCGACCAGAAACACCGTTTCCTTGTCGCCACTGAAAAGCCCGTGACCCAGGTCCGGCTGGACGTCTACCCGGACGGCGGGATGGCCCGGATGCGGGTCTACGGGAAGGCAACGCGTTTGCCGGGCTAGATCACTGCGTATCCCTTGGGGGAAAGGGAGTGGTCGCGATGGTGGCTCAGCAGGTCCGGCACAGCAGGCCCGTGGAGGTGCTCGGCCGGATAGGCATGGCCTGTTACGGGGTCGTCCACATCCTGGTCGCCTGGCTCGCGATCCAGGTGGTGTTCGGTGACTCCGAGCAGACCGACCAGAAGGGCGCGGTGGCCGCACTCGCCGAGACGCCCTTCGGCCCGGTGCTGTTATGGGCGTTGGCGATCGGGTTGTTCGCGTACGCGGTGTGGCAGCTGCTGATGGTGATCTCCGGCTACGGCTGGATCGCCAAGAAGAGCAAGCGGGTCACCCGCAAGATCGGCGCGGGCGCCCGAGGCGTGGTGGGCGCCGGGATCGGTGTCTACGCCGTGCAGTTGGCCACCGGCAGCGGCAGTAGCGGTGGCTCCAGCAATGACAAATCCCGTGAAGCGACCGCCGCGCTGATGTCCGCCCCGGCCGGTGTCGTCCTCGTCGGCATCGCGGCCCTCGTCATCATCGGTGTGGCCATCGCGGCCGTCCGCAAGGGCGTCAAGCAGTCCTTTGTGGAAGATCTGAACGAGGCGGCCCTGCCCAAGATCGCCAAACCCATGGGCACCGCGGGCTACTGCGCCAAGGGCGTCTCCTACGCGATCATCGGGATCCTCGTGGGCATCGCCGCCATCGACGCCGACCCCAACGAGGCCGGCGGCCTCGACGCGGCCCTGAAGACCCTGCAGCAGCAGGCCTTCGGCGATGTGCTGCTGTTCATTGTGGCCCTCGGCTTCGCCGCGTTCGGCGTGTACTGCTTCGCCGCGGCCCGCGCTCACAAGGGCTGACCCAGGGATCCATCCGGTTCGAGCCCGCGGGCCGATATTCCTTGCACCGCGGGGATGTTCTCCTCGTCCGCCGCCTCAAGCAGGCGGATGGCCTCGGGACTTCCCGCGGTGGCCCTTTTCTGGACCGCAGGGTAGTTGCCGTTGGCGAGCAGGTGGCGGACGTACTCGATGTCCGCGTAGCGGTCGCCTTTCTCGGCCAGTTTGCGCAGGTCGTCCCAGCGTTCGAGCAGTGCCATCCGGGTCGCGGCCGCTGACCGGGCGTCCCGGTCGCCGGTCTCGCTCAGCTCCTGCGCGATCTCCAGCGCCTCCTCGACCCGCCCGGAGAGTTCCAGGAAGTCGCCGTACGGCTGCCGGGTCCGGCCCGGATCGGCTTCGACCGCGGCCTCCCACAACGGAAACGCCTCGGCCGATCGTCCATGGTTTCGCAGCCAGTCGCTCCATACCTGGAGGGCAGGGAAGTCGCCCGCCCTGGCCCGTTCGGCGAGGGCATCGATCTCGCCACGGGCCTGGAGTAGCTGGGCCGCCGCGAATCCGGCCAGGTCGCTCCCGGCGTCGGCGAGGACACAGAGTTCTTCGAGCCGTCCCGCGTCGGTGAGCAGGTTCGTCAGCAAGGTCGCGGCGTCGTCGTCATCCGGAGCGTCGGCGGCCGCCAGCCTGGCGATCTCGATGGCATCCTCCAGCCGGTCATTCCGGACCAGCAGATGTGCATGGGCCAGCCGGTCCTCGACATCTCCGCCACGGGCCCAGCGTTCGGACGGCTCAAGGGCGTCGGGCCGGTCACGGATCAGTCTGCGGGCGCGCTGGTTGCCGCGGTCGGCGAGGAGCAGCAACTCAACGCGAGCGGCTCGCCGCGCGAGGGTCTCCGCCAACTCGTCGGCATTCCAGCTCAGGCTCATCGCGTCGATCGTGGCGATGTCGCCCGCGCCAAGGAAGAACTGGCGGAGGTGCTCCCGGGCTCGGGCGTCGCCGCGGTCGGCCCACGGACGCAGCAGGGCCACCACTTGCTTCGGGTCGTCTGCCAGGGCATTTGCCACCCGCCGGGCGGCGGTCGCGTTCCGTTCCGCCAGTTCGAGCCAGTGAGTCAGGGCGCTGGGATCGCCGGTCTGCTGAAGCAAACGAGCGAGCCGCATGCGATCTTCGTCGGCGCTCGTGATGTCGACAAGGCGCCTCAGCAGCTTGGTCCGTGTCACGGTGTCGTTGGGCCAGACCATCTCGGAGTGCTGGACCGTCCACCGGATGGCTTCGACGTTGTCCTCGGCGAGGAGATCCCGCAGCGACTCGGTGGCTTTCGTGTGCAGGCCACGGTTCGCCAGCAGCTCCGCGGTGCGCAGCCGTCCCTCCAGCGTCCTGCTGCGCTCGTAAAGCCGTTCCGCGACACGGTAGAGCATCCGGTTCTCCGCGGCTTTCCCCGTCACCAGGAGCTCTTCGGCGTTCGTGACGTGGTCGGCGATCGCGGTCCACGTCGCCGCGGGGATGGCGCGCATGGGGCTCTGCCTGGTCATCGACTCGAGCGTCAGGCATTCGGCGACGAGGTAGTGCTCACCGTCCATCGGCATGCCGACCCGGGTCAGCGGCGCCATGTCCGTGTCCGGCAACGGTTTCGTCGCGTACTCGAAGGCAGCGGCCATGTCGGTGGCGAGCTTCGCCTTTCCGGTCAGGTACCCCGGCGCGGCCGCCTCCAGAAAACCGCGCGAGACCGGGGAACGCACGCCGAGCATGTACGCGTCAACGGCAGCTGAGATCAGCGCCCGGGCCAGCGGTTTGGCTCCCCGCCAGCGTTCCAGCAGGCCCCGGGACCCGGCGAGCGTCTGGATCAGGCCGTAGTCGGTGACTTCGAGAGCGGCCGCGATGCTCGCGTCCACCAGCGCGGCGGCTTGCGCCGCCTCATGTTCGCGGTCGCTGAGGAAGTCCAGCACCGGAATGACCTTGGCCAGCTTGATGATCTCGTACGCCTGACCCCAGCTGTCGTCCAGCAGGCTGTGGTACGACGACCACATCGTGCTGATCACGACCACCGGATCCGGCGCGGACAGCAGATCCCGCAGTACGTCCACGGTCAGCGGCTCGGACGCCTCGAGGTAGAGCCGCAACTCGTCCAGCCACAACACCGTTCCCGCGGGCACGCGGTTGGGCACGGCACCGGCCTTGGGGGACACCATCTGCCAGTCCGGCAACTCGGCCAGCACGGCCTGGTAGGCACTGCGCGACTTCCCGGTGGCCGCTTGCCCGACCATGAGCACGAAACCGCCGCTGGCAGCCATTTTCCGCAGTTCGGCGGCCAGATCGGCGTCGTGGTCGCGACGGAAGTACCGGGGCAGGTCCTGCGCGCCGTCCACCGGGACCGGCTTGTGCACACCCAGGTGGAACGGATTCCAGTCGCGGACCCGGAGCGCCCGGGCGGCATGCGGTCCGCTCATCCTCTCGGCACGTCCCCTTGCTCGGTGCGGCTGCGATCCCAGATGTACCGTAACCTCGGGGCGGTACGGCGGGAACAGGAGGCCGCGATGACCGGATCGGACCCGGGGCTGCCACGCCACCGGACCATCCTGGCCGTCGACATCGAGGACTCCACCAGCCGGACGAATCCCGAGCGCGCACGTCTGCGGGCCGCTCTCTACGACCTGATCGAGGACGCGCTCCTCGCCGCTGGGGTGACCGAGCGCTACCGCGATGTGTTCGACACCGGCGACGGGCTCTTCGTCCTGGTCCAGCCCGTCGACGAGCTGCCGAAGACCGCCCTGCTCAACAGCGTCGTCCCGGCCCTGCGAGAGCAGTTGGCGCGGCATCAGGAGATCCGGCTACGGGTCGCGGTGCACGCCGGGGAAGTGCACTACGACAAGCGTGGCGTCTTTGGCGAGGACCTCGACCTCACGCTCCGTCTCCTGGCCGCGCCGGAGATCAAGCGGAAGCTCAGGGAGAGCGAGCAGCAGTTGGCGCTGGTCGTCTCGGACGACTTCTACCGGTCGGTGATCCGGCACGGGTACGACGGCATCGACGACCGCACGTTCGAACCGCTGGTCAACGTGGCCGTGAAGGCGACCCCGTACCGGGGGTGGGTCCAGGTGCCGAACACCACGCCCACCACCCCGCCGATCCGGCGGTGGGCGCCTCGCAACCAGTGACGCGCTAGCGGAACTTGTTGCGGCGTGAGGAGATCACGCCGGTGTCGAACCCGGCGAGGTGCAGGCCGCCGGCGAACCGGGCGTGCTCGATCTTCACGCAGCGGTTCATCACCACGTTGAGTCCTGCTTCGACACCGCGTTCGGCGACCGCTTCGTGCCACAGACCCAGTTGCAGCCACAGGGTTTTCGCGCCCGCGTCGACGACCTCCTCGGCCACCGCCGGGAGATCGTCGTGTTTGCGGAAGACGGACACGAGGTCCGGCGGCTTGGGCAGGTCCTTGAGCGACGGGTAGACGGGGGAGCCCAGCAGCGAGTCCAGCCGGGGGTTGACGAAGTAGATCTCGTACTGCGTCGAGGACAACAGGTACGTGGCGACGAAATAGCTGGGGCGGGCGGTGTTCGCGGAGGCGCCGACGAGCGCGACCCGCTTGGTGTCCAACAGGATCTCACGCCGCCGCGCCGCGGTCGGGCTGGTCCAGGTCATGCTTTCACCGCCTCGGCGAGGGCCTGGTCGATGTCCCAGAGGATGTCGTCGATGTCCTCCAGGCCGATGGAGAGCCGGATCAGGTCGGGGCCGACGCCCGCGGCCGCCAGCTGGGACTCGGACAGCTGCTGGTGCGTTGTGGACCCCGGGTGGATGACCAGGCTCCGGGCGTCACCGACGTTCGCCAAGTGGCTCAACAGGTTCACCGACTCGACGAACTTCTGCCCGGCCACCCGCCCGCCCTTCACGCCGAACGAGAACACCGCGCCCGGCCCGGCGGGCAGGTACCTCTTCGCGCGTTCGTGGTCCGGATGGTCGGGCAGGCCCGCGTAGGCGACCCAGGCCACGCGGGGATCGGCGGCCAGCCAGGACGCGACCTGGTGAGCGTTCTCGACGTGCTCGTCCATCCGCTGCGGCAACGTCTCGATCCCTTGCAGCAGAAGGAAAGCCGAGTGGGGTGAGAGGACCGCGCCGATGTCCCGGAGCTGCTCGGCCCGCAGCCGCGTGCAGAACGCGTACTCGCCGAAGTTCTCCCAGTACTTCAGGCCGCCGTAGCTGGCGACCTCCTCGGTCATCCGCGGGAACTTCCCGTTGCCCCAGTCGAACCGGCCGGACTCGACGACCACACCGCCCAAAGTCGTGCCATGGCCGCCCAGGAACTTCGTGGCGGAGTGCACGACGATGTCCGCGCCATGCTCCAGCGGCCGGCACAGGTACGGCGTCGCCAGGGTTCCGTCGACCACGAGCGGAATCCCGTGGGAACGCGCCAGGTCCGCCAGTCCGTCGAGGTCGGCGATCGCCCCGGACGGGTTCCCGATCACCTCGGTGAAGATCAGCTTCGTCTCGGGCGTTATCGCGGCCGCGTACGCGTCGACATCCCCGTCCACGAACGACGTCGACACACCGAGCCGCCGCAGGGTCCCGTCGAGCTGGGTGACCGTGCCGCCGTAGAGGCCGCTGGCGGACACGATGTGCTCCCCGGCCTCGGCCAGCGCCGCGAACGTCAGGAACTCGGCCGCCTGCCCGCTCGCGGTGGCGACCCCGCCGATCCCGCCCTCCAGGCTGGCCATGCGTTCCTCGAACGCGGCCACCGTCGGGTTGCCGATCCGGCTGTAGATGTTGCCGTACTTCTGCAGCGCGAACAGGTTCGCAGCGTCCGCGGTGTCCTCGAAGATGAAGCTGGTCGACTGGTAGATCGGCACCGCCCGGGCTCCGGTCGCCGGATCCGGCGCGCCACCGGCGTGCAGCGCCCGCGTGCGAAAACCCCAAGTGCGCTCACTCACAAGCCCACCGTAGTCACCCGCGCGCTGCTATCCCACCTGTTGGATCAGACGAGCCATACGCGCTTCGGGTGTCTGACGGGGACAGCTAACACACTTGGGCGTGTCCGTGCCCTGGTAGATGAGGCAGCAGGACACCCGCCGGGTGAACAGCCGCCCCCGTACCGACACGAACCTCGGCACGGGCAGTTCCGGGATGTCAGCAGCCAGGTCGAGTGCTAGCGACGGCTGGTTCACCCACAGACAACGGTTGCTCAACGAGTCTGTGGCAATTGCCCACAACTGCCGTTGCCTCGCCCCACTCACAGCAGCCACAGCAGAGATCGACGCGGTCAACATCTCACGCAACCGCGGCCCGGGATCACCGTCGAAAGGCACGGACTTGGCATCGACGAGCCGACCGTCAGGCAGCAGGTTCAACGTGATGGCGTCCAGCGCGGGATCGTCGCCGGATACGGCCGGCCCCAGCAGCACGGTGCTCGCCGAGTACCACCACAGCACCCCGAGCACCTGACGAGTCGCCTTGGGGTACAGCCGCGACGCCAGCACCAGCTGATCCGACAGCCAGGCCCGATCAAGCACGGACACCGCCGGGGTCATGACGCCCTTCGATACACCGAAACGACGAATGCCGCCGTCACGGTGACCGGCCCGGGCAGGTGCAGCGCCCGGGCATGGTGCGCGTTCGGTCCCATGTGGACGATCCGGTGCGCGTCCTCCGGTGACAGGGTCAGCTCGATCTCACCGTCGTGCCGCCGGGCCAGGATGAAGTCCCGCAGCGACGAGTCGAGCCGGCCGAGCTTGTCCTCCTCGATGCCGAGCAGGTCGACGTACTGGCGCAGCTCCGACAGGTGCGACGCGGACGGCGTGACCACGATGAACATCCCGCCCGGCCGCAGCACCCGGTAGCTCTCGGCGGGGTTGCGCGGCGCGAACACGGTCATCAGCACGTCGGCGGAGGCGGTCGCCAGCGGCCACCGCTTCCACAGGTCCCACACCACCGCGGCGATCCCGGCCCGGGCCGCCCGCCGCAGGGCGAACACCGACGTGTCCATCCCCAGCCCGGTCGCCGCCGGAGCCCGCGACAGAACCGCCGAAAGGTAGTAACCCGTACCGGTGCCCGCGTCCACCACGAGCCCGTCGCGGCGCAGGTCCCGGGTGGCCTCGCTGGCCACGAGCGAGGCCAGCGGCGAGAAGTGACCGGACGCCAGGAACTCGGCCCGGGCGGCCACCATCTCCTTGGAGTCCCCGGCGGCGGTGCCTGCCAGGTTCACGTAACCCTGTTTGGAGATGTCGTAGCTGTGCCCCGACGCACACCGCAAGGCGCGGTCGACCAGGGCGAACGGGGTCTCGCACAGCGGGCAGCGCAGGGCCGCCAGCGCCACCCGTGGGAAATTCACGGCTGCCTGGGCCTTCTGGTCGCTTCCACTGCTGTTCATCGCATAGCGAAACTACCCGGTCACACCAGGTCGGCGGCAGTTCGGTAAACCAAAGTGTCGCATTCGTCGCGTTCGACGAGCTGACCAGCGGCGAAACCTGGCCGTAACACCCGGTGGCGCACAGTTCACAGCCGGGAAACCTGGCATGCGATCCCAGGAAACACCACTTCCCGATGCTGCCCTCGCAAAACACTGCACGGGAGGACGATGTGAACGCAGGAGACACAGCCTGGATTCTGGCTAGTGCCGCCCTGGTCATGCTGATGACCCCGGGGCTCGCGTTCTTCTACGGCGGCATGGTCCGCTCGAAGAGCGTGCTCAACATGCTGATGATGAACTTCATCGCGCTGGGCGTGGTCGGGGTTCTTTGGGTGCTCTACGGCTACACGCTGTCGTTCGGCAACGACGCGTTCGGCGGCCTGGTGGGCAACTTCGACAACGCGGGCCTGGCCGGCACGGTCAACGCGGCCACCGGTGCCGCGGCACCGGCTGAGTCCCCATGGGACGGCCACCAGTACCCCGTGCTCGCGTTCGTGATGTTCCAGCTGATGTTCGCGATCATCACGGTCGCGCTGATCTCCGGCTCGATCGCCGACCGCACCAAGTTCTGGGCGTGGACGGTCTTCGTTGTGCTGTGGTCGACTGTCGTGTACTTCCCGGTGGCGCACTGGGTGTTCGCGTTCTCCTCCTCGGACGGCTCGGTCATCGGCGGCTGGATAGCCAACAATCTCAAGGCACTCGACTTCGCCGGTGGTACGGCGGTGCACATCAACGCCGGTGCGGCAGGCCTGGCGCTGGCGATCGTGCTCGGCAAGCGGGTCGGCTGGCCCAAGGACACTGGCCGCCCGCACAACGTCCCGTTCGTGCTGCTCGGTGCCTCCCTGCTGTGGTTCGGCTGGTACGGCTTCAACGCCGGTTCGGCCCTGGGTGCCGGCCAGCTGGCAGCGGTCGCGTTCACCACGACCACCGTCGCCACCGCCGCCGCGGTGCTCGGCTGGCTGCTCGTCGAGCAGCTCAAGTTCGGTAAGCCGACCACGCTGGGCGCCGCGTCCGGCGCCGTCGCCGGCCTGGTCGCGATCACCCCGGCCGCGGGCTTCGTGCACCCGATCGGTGCTGTGGCCATCGGCCTCATCGCCGGCATCCTGTGTGCCCTCGCGGTCAGCCTCAAGTTCAAGTTCGGCCTGGACGACTCGCTCGACGTGGTCGGCGTGCACCTGGTCGGCGGCCTGACCGGCACCCTGCTGATCGGCTTCTTCGCCACCACCCAGGTCAACTCGGCCGGCGCGGACGGCCTGTTCTACGGCGGTGGGTTCACCCAGTTGGGCAAGCAGGCCATCGCGGCAGGCGCGGTGCTCGGGTACTCGTTCGTGATCACCCTGATCCTCGGCTTCCTGATCAAGGTCACCATCGGGTTCCGGGTCAGCAAGGAGGACGAGGTCGCCGGCGTGGACGAGGCGCTGCACGCCGAGGGCGCGTACGACTTCGGCGGGCTGGGCGGCGGCCACGGTGCCGTCGGCAACTCCAGCCAGCCCACTGGTGCACACTCCGCGGCTCTTGAGGAGAGCAAGGCATGAAACTCGTTACCGCGATCATCAAGCCGTTCACGCTGGACGACGTGAAGGCCGCCCTGGAGCAGCTGGGCGTGCTGGGCATGACCGTCAGCGAGGTCCGGGGCTACGGGCGGCAGAAGGGCCACACCGAGGTCTACCGCGGCGCCGAGTACGCCGTCGACTTCGTGCAGAAGGTGCGCATCGAGGTGCTCACCGACGACGCGGCCGTGGACAAGGTGGTGGACGCCGTCGTCGAGTCGGCGCGCACCGGCAAGATCGGTGACGGCAAGGTGTGGGTGACCCCCGTGGACACCATTGTCCGCGTGCGGACTGGAGAACGAGGCACAGACGCGCTGTGACCACTCCGGGGGGAGCTCCATCCGCCGCTGATCTCATCCAGGCCCGTGACCGGCTGCTCGCGCCGGTCACGGGCCAGCGGCGCCTCGCGCCCGAAGCCCTGCGCGAGGCCTTGGCCGATTTGCACGAGTTCTGGCTCACCGCACACGCCGCGACCGCGGGGATCGGCACGGACCAGGGGGTCGCGCTGGTCGCCGTGGGCGGCCTGGGCCGTCGTGAGCTGGTTCCGTACGCCGATCTGGACCTGTTGCTGGTGCACGAAGGCCGGTCGGGCAGCGTGGCCGGTCTGGCCGAGCAACTCTGGTATCCACTGTGGAACTCCGGCATCGGCCTGGACCACTCGGTACGGACCGTGGGCGAGGCGCTCGACGTCGCCGCCGGCGATCTGCGCACCGCCGTCGGGCTGCTCGACCTCAGGCACATCGCGGGCGACCCCACCGTGTCCGAGCGGCTCGGTTCGCTCGCCCGGGACCGGTGGCGAACCGGTGCCCGCAAACGCATTCCGGAGCTGGCCGAGTCCGCCCGCACGCGCTGGCAGCGCAGCGGCGAGGTCGCGCACTGGGTCGAGCCCGATCTCAAACACGGCCGCGGCGGCCTGCGCGACTACGGCCTGCTGCGCGCGAT
>CBIMJO010000065.1:0-14976 GCA_966244135.1 uncultured Actinocrispum sp.
GTTCCACTACTCGAACCCTGGGTTCGGCGTGCTGGGCGAGCTGGTCGCGCGGCTGCGGGGAGCGTCCTGGTTGGACGTTGTGAGCGCGGAGCTGTTGGTACCGCTGGGGATGTCCCGGACGACGCCGATGCCGTCCGCACCGCACGCGCTGGGCTGGGCGGTGCACCCGCATGCCGATGTGCTGCTGCCCGAGCCGGCGCCGGACGCGGGGGCGATGGCGCCGGCCGGTCAGTTGTGGTCGACGCAGAACGACATGTCCCGGTGGCTGCGGTTCATCGGCGGCGACACCGGCGACGTGCTGAACCCGGACACGATGGCCGAGATGCGGGCTCCAGCGGTTGTCGACGATGGGGACAACTGGACGATGGGGTTCGGGCTGGGGCTGCAGCTGTTCCGTGACTCCGGGATGCGGCTGGCCGGGCACACCGGGTCGATGCCCGGGTTCGTGGCCACGGTGATGACGACCCCGGGCGGCACGGGCGCGATCGTGATGGCCAACAGCACCGCGGGTGTCGGAATTGTCGGGCTCGCGCTGGACCTGATCAAGACCTCGGATTCACTCGAGCCGGTGCTTCCCACCGAGTGGAAGCCACTAACGAGCGTTAACCAGGACCTTTTGGACTTGACGGGCACGTGGCACTGGGGTCCGACGCCTTACACCCTGCGACTGCATTCCTCCGATTGGCTGGAGTTGATTCCGACGAACGGAGTAGGACGCGCCTCGCGGTTCCGCCCGTCCGGAACGGACACCTGGACCGGCGTGGATGCCTATTACGCTGGGGAAACGCTGCGAGTCTGCCGGGACTCGGCGGGGGCGGTGACCCATCTGGACCTGGCCACGTTCATCTTCACCCGGTTGCCGTACGCACCGACCGGTCCGGTGCCCGGGGGTGTCGACCCTCACGGCTGGCGTGGCGTGCCCTGATGCGAGACTTGTAACGTCCCGGCAACGTCGCCGTTCACCTCCTGTCTACTTCTGAGGATGCGCCATGACGCAGACAGTTGACCCGACCACGCTCCAGTTGCCGGCTGACCTCAAGCCGTCCGACGGCCGGTTCGGCTCGGGCCCGTCCAAGATCCGGCCGGAGCAGCTCGCCCACCTGGCCACCTCCGGTGCGGCGTTGATGGGGACCTCGCACCGGCAGAAACCGGTGAAGAACCTGGTCGCGCAGATCCGGGCGGGGCTGCGGTCGCTGTTCACGCTGCCGGACGACTACGAGATCGTGCTGGGCAACGGCGGGACCACGGCGTTCTGGGACGCCGCCGCCTTCGGACTGGTCCGGTCCAAGGCCCAGCACTTCACGTTCGGCGAGTTCTCCTCGAAGTTCGCCACGGTGACGCAGAAGGCGCCGTTCCTCGAGGACTCGATCGTGGTCAAGGCCGAGCCGGGCACGGCCCCCGAGCTGGTGTACGCCGAGGGCGCGGACTTCGTGGGCTGGGCGCACAACGAGACGTCCACCGGTGTGGCCGTGCCGGTGCTGCGGCCCGAGGGTTCGGGCGACGCGCTGATCGCCATCGACGCCACCAGCGGCGCGGCGGGCCTCCCCGCGGCGGCCGCCGACTACGACGTGTACTACTTCGCGCCGCAGAAGAGCTTCGCCTCCGACGGCGGCCTGTGGATCGCCCTGATGTCGCCCGCCGCCCTGGCGCGCGTGTCGGAGATCCACAACAGCGGCCGCTGGATCCCGGAGTTCCTCTCGCTGAACACAGCCCTGGACAACTCCGTCAAGGACCAGACGTACAACACCCCCGCGGTGGCCACGCTGTTCCTGCTGAACGACCAGATCGAGTGGATGAACAGCAACGGCGGCCTGGACTGGACCGTGGCGCGGACCCTCGACTCCTCGACCCGCCTCTACACCTGGGCCGAGAAGACCGCGTACACCACCCCGTTCGTGGTTGACCCCGCGCACCGCTCCCAGGTGGTCGGCACCATTGACTTCGACTCCTCGATCGACGCGGCGTCGATCGCCAAGGCCTTGCGCGCCAACGGGATCGTCGACGTCGAGCCCTACCGCAAGCTGGGCCGCAACCAGCTGCGCGTGGCCATGTACCCCGCCGTCGACCCTGAGGACGTCACCGCGTTGACGAACTGCATCGACTGGATCGTCCAGAAACTCAGCTGATCGCAGGTTCCAGGACAGCGAAGAGGCCGTGCACCCCCGACGGTGCGCGGCCTCTTCGTACCAAACCCCACTAAAGCATTCCCCTCATCGGCGCGCCCCTAAACATGCATCGCCGAAAAGATCACCTCCCCGGGAGTTTTCCCTTACCCACCAACAATCACGCCAACGCTTCGGTGGGCGTGAGGCGGGCGGCGCGCATGGCGGGGTAGGCGCCGGCGATGGCGCCGACGACAGCTGCCACGGCGACGCCGCCGAGGAGGGCTTCGGGTGGGATGACGGCTGGCCAGTGTTGGCTGAGGGCGTAGATCGCTGTGACGCCAACGCCCAGGACCACGCCGACGAGCCCACCGAGACCCGAGAGGATCACGGATTCGGCGAGGAACTGCCCGCGGATCTGACGGCGAGTGGAGCCCAAAGCCCGGCGCAGGCCGATTTCCCTCCGCCGCTCCAACACCGAGATCACCATGGTGTTCGCCACGCCGACGCCGCCGACCAGCAAGGCGACACCGCCCAAGGCCAGGAACAGGGCGCTGTAGGACTGCTGCGCAAGGCGTTGCGCCTTCAGGGCCTCCGAGGGGAGCTGCACGTCGACCTCGTTGGGGTGTTCCGGGCTCGCGGTCGCGGCGAGGACGCTGCGGACCTTCTCCACCTGGGAGTCCACGGCCCGCACGTACAAGGTGCCCGGGTGGCCGTCGAAGCCGAGGCGGTCGGCCGCGGCCTGCCACCCCACCAGGGCCGAACGCTCGATCTCCGGCGCCAGCGGCATGGAGTCGAGCACCCCGATCACGGTGAACCACTGCCCGCCGATCCACACCTGGCGCGGCGCCGAAGGATCAACGGAGGTGATCCCGAGCCGCTGTGCCGCAACGGAACCCAGCACCACGGTGGGGAACGCGGACGATGCCTGGTCGAACCACTTTCCACTGTGGACGGTCCCGTGCAGCACCGACAGCAGCGAGTTCTCCGCCGCGTACACCGCCAGACCCGATGTGTCACTGGCATCCACGTGATCATTCCGGCGAACCGAGGCGCTGGTGTTCCCGGTCGCCGCGGCGCCGGTGACCGGCTTGATCCGCGACACCATCGGCACGGCGGACTTGGGCAACGGAGCATCCTCGCCCAAGAACGTCTTGCCGGGCTTGACAACCAGCAGGTTCGGCCCCAAAGCCGCCAGCTGGTCCGCCAACGCCTTCGACGAGGACGCGGGGATGCTCACCACGGCGATCATCGCCGCGATCCCGATCGCGATCCCCAACGCCGACAACACCGCCCGCAACGGGCGAGTGCGCATCCCGTGGGCGCCAAGGCGAAGTACGTCGCCGGGACCGAACCGCCGGGGTGTGGGCAGCGGTTCGGCGGACGGACGATCCATCAACACGGTCATGCCGCCACCCCGGTATCCACACGCAACACGCCGTCGCGCATCTCCACCCGCCGCGGCATGGACGAGGCGATGTCGTGGTCGTGCGTGATGACCACGACGGTCGTCCCCGCGCTGTTCAGCTCGCCCAGCAGCCGCAGGATCCCCGCGCCCGTTGTGGTGTCGAGGTTTCCGGTCGGCTCGTCGGCCAGCAGGATCGCCGGGCGGTTCACGACAGCGCGGGCTATGGCCACGCGCTGCCGCTCACCACCCGAGAGTTCCGACGGCAGGTGCCAGGCCCGCGACCCGAGCCCCACCTGCTCCAAAGCGCCCAACGCGATGCGCTGACGGCGACGGGCCGAAACACCCGCGTACATCAGGCCGGTGGCCACATTGTCCACTGCGGACAGTCCCTCGGTCAGGAAGAACTGCTGGAACACGAAACCGATCCAGCGTGCCCGCAGCGCCGACAACCGCCGGTCGTTCAACCGCGACACGTCATGCCCGCGGACCTCGACCGCGCCGGTCGACGGTTTGTCCAGAGTGCCCATCAGGTGCAGCAAAGTGGACTTCCCCGACCCGGAAGGCCCGACGATCGCCAGGATCTCGCCCTGCTCCACGAACAGCGAGACATCACGGAGGGCCTGCACGCCACCGGGATAGGTCTTCCCGGCGTTGCGCACCGCAAGAACCGGAGTCACGACGTGGTCACCACCTGCATGCCCTCGCGCACGTCCGGCCCGCTGATCTCCACCTTGCCATCCGAGAACAGCCCGGTCTTCACCGCGACCAGCCGGTGCTTGTCCCCGTCCACCACCTCGACCGCGTACCCGCCCTCGGCCAGCGCGAGCAAAGCCCCCACTGGCACGGCAAGCACGCCGCTGCGGCTGTCCGCGGTGAACCGGACATCCACCGAAGTGGCGTCCGCCGCTGTGATCGCCGCCGGGTCGTCCAGCGTGATCGACACGTTGATCTTGGTCTCGTCGGACTGCCCCGGCATCGGGTTCTGGTCCGGCGGGGCCTCGGCCTGCGCCGTCACCGTCCCCGTCGCGGTCTGGCCGCCAACATTGACCGAGACCTTGTTGCCCACCTTGGCCATCTCCCGCTGCGAGGCCTTCACCTGCACGGTCACCCCGCGGTTCACGCCGGTGTACTTGAACAGGTCACCGGCACCCTGACCGCCCAGCTGAGCGGTCACCGACGAAACCCGCAGCGGCCCACCGGTGATCACCACGTCACCGATGTTGATCGTGCTGGTCTCGTCCAGCTTCAACGACTTCTGCCATTTCTTGATCGCGGCCGCGGTGGCGCTGGTGAACTTCTCGTCCGGAGTCCCGAAACCGCCGAACCCCAGCGCTTTCAGGTTCTCCTCGATCACCTTCACGTCCGGCCCGTTGGTGACCCCGGGACCGACCGGCCGGTACAACGGCACATCACCGAAGAACAGCGGCACCGGCTTGGCGTCCACTTTGTACACGACCCCGCCACGCGAGATCACCGTCCCCACGCCGGGAAGCCAGGTGATCGTGCCCTGTTTGTGCCCGCCGAGCGTGGTTTCCGTGCCATACCCCAGCTTCCCGCTGACGCTGCGCCGGTCGGCCAGGTCGGTCTTGGCCACGGTAGTCGTCTCGGCGGGCGCTGGGCCCTGCGGCGGCGCGGCCGTCGAACCGGCGCTGACCCGCGTCAGCACGACAACAGTCCCCACCGCTGCCGCCACGATCACGGCCGTCCCGGCGATCACCCATCGTGCGCGGCGACGCCGGTGCAGCCGCCTTGGTCCCGCGTCGGTCACTTGCCACCGCCGCCAGTGCTGCCGCCCTCGGAAACCGCCGCCCGGCCGGCCGACATCTCACCCATGCCGCATTCCTTCATGGCCTTGTCGAGCTTGTCCTTGTCGCCGTCCGCGCCGAGGGTGATGGCCATCCCGGGGTTGTTCGGGTCCGGGTCGGGCATGTCGACGCCGTGGTCGCGCATGCACTTGGCGATCTTGCGCTGCTTGTCCAGCTCCTCCGGGCTCAACGGCTTGGGCTTGCCGCCGTTGGGCAACAGCGAACGGCAGGCCTCGTCGGCCTTCTGCATCTTGCCGCCGTCCTCGGGCCCGCCGATGGCCTTGGCCTCGATCCGGCCGTCCGGGCCCGGTTCGGGCATGTCGATCCCGTGCTCGCGCATGCACTTGGCGAAGTCGCGCATCTTGTCCTCATCGGACTTGTTGTCCGACGCCTGCGCCTGGTTCGACTGCTTGTCGCTGCCGTTCATCGACGCGACGCCGTCATCCCCGGAGCCACTGTTCGAGCCGCAGGCCGCGAGCATCATCAGCGCTCCAGCGGCCACCGCCAGTCGTAGTCTCATGCCGCTCAGTTGTAGGCACCGGGCGATTCGGACCCGCTAAGCGAAACCGCTTATGCCGCGCTTATCCGCCGGTGCGGGACACTGGGGCCATGCGGGTTCTCGTCGTGGAAGACGAACGGTTGCTCGCCGACACCCTGGCCGAGGGCCTGCGTCGGCTGTCCATGGCCGTGGACGTCTGCTACGACGGCGCCGCCGCGCTCGAACGCGTCGGCGTGCACGGCTACGACGTGGTCGTACTCGACCGCGACCTGCCGGAGGTGCACGGCGACGACGTGTGCCGGGCGGTGCTGAACGCGGGCGGTGAGGCGCGGGTCCTGATGCTCACCGCCGCCGGGGAAGTCACCGACCGGGTCGCGGGCCTGCGCCTGGGCGCGGACGATTACCTCACCAAGCCGTTCGCGTTCGACGAGCTCGTGGCCCGGGTCCAGGCGCTGGGCCGGCGGGCCCGGCCCGCGCTGCCGCCGGTGCTCGAACGGTCCGGGGTGGTCCTGGACCTGCCCCGGCACCAGGCGTCGCGGGACGGCCGGCACCTGGCGTTGTCGCCGAAGGAGTTCGCCGTGCTGGAGGTGCTGATGCGGGCCGAGGGAGCGGTGGTGAGCGCCGAGGTGCTGCTGGAGAAGGCCTGGGACGAGCACGCGGACCCGTTCACCAACGCGGTGCGTGTGGCGGTGATGACCCTGCGGCGCAAGCTCGGCGACCCGCCGGTGATCGACACGCTGCCCGGCGCCGGCTACCGGCTCGCGTGATGCGCTGGTCCGCGCGCGGCAAGATGACCGCCATGTACGGCGGGGTGTTCCTCGCCATCGGCCTGGTCCTGCTGCTGATCAACTACCTGATCGTGCTGGCCAACCTGCCCACCGCCGGTGCGGTGGTGAGCCGGGCGCTGACCAGCGACGGGCTGGCTCCCGCCGTCCCGATACCGGGTGCGGGGGCCCCGGACCAGACGTACATCGGCGCGATCGCCACCGACTTCCGGGTCACCACCGTCAGCACCGTGCTGTGGGCGTCCGGGGTCGCGCTGCTGGTCGGCGGGGTGATCGCCACCTTCGCGTCCTGGTACATGGCCGGCCGGGTCCTCCAGCCGGTGCACACGATCACCGCGACCGCCCGGCGGCTCGGCGCGGAGAACCTGACCCGGCGGATCAACATGGACGGCCCGGACGACGAGCTCAAAGAGCTCGCCAACACGTTCGACGGCATGCTGGACCGGCTGGCGTCCGCGTTCGACAGCCAGACCCGGTTCGTCGCCAACGCCTCGCACGAGCTGCGCACCCCGTTGGCCGTCCAGCGGACCCTGGTCGAGGTCGCGATGGCCGATCCGGCGGCCACCCCGGAGATGAAGAAGCTCGGCCAGCACCTGCTGATGACCAACGAACGCAGCGAACGCCTGATCGAGGGCCTGCTCGTGCTCGCCCGCAGCGACCGTGGCCTGCAGGGGCGGGTCGCCGTGCGGCTGGACGAGGTGGTCGAGACCGTGCTGACCTCGTGCACCGGCCTGGCCAAGGAGCACGAAGTGAGCGTGCACAAGGTGATCCGGCCGCGCACGGTGCTCGGCGATCCGGTGCTGCTGGAGCGCCTGGTCACCAACCTCCTGCAGAACGCGATCCGCTACAACTACGGCGGCGGCTCGGTGCTGGTCGAGGTCGGCGGCTCGCCCGCGGTCCGGGTCGTGAACACCGGGCCGGTCGTGCCGGTCGAGGCGCTGCCCGGGTTGTTCGAACCGTTCCGGCGCTTGGAACGCACCTCGGCGTCCGGCGGTTCCGGCTTGGGACTGTCGATTGTGCGTTCGGTGGTCCGGGCCCACGACGGGTCGGTCGGCGCGAGCGTGCGGCCGGAGGGCGGGCTGGACATCCGGGTCGACTTCCCGCCCGCGTACAGCGTCATGACCACCAGCAACACGATCCCGGCGAGCACGTAGCTGTCGCTGACCGCCTGCTGCCAGACGCCGTCGCTCCAGCCGCCGAACTCGAACCGCCAGATCGGCGTGCTGATCGCCACGGCGGCCGCGAGCACGACCGCCAGTCCCATCCCGATCCGCCGTTCGGTCACGGCGATCCAGCCCATCACGACCAGCACCGGAACCAGCCAGACCCAGTGGTGCACCCACGAGACCGGCGACACGATCAGACCGCACAACGCCGTTACCGCCAACGCGGTGGGCCGGTTCACCCGCCGGATCACGAAGACTGTCAAGGCAAGCACGACGACCGCGACCAAGATCCACAGCGACTCGTGGGAAAGCCGCGCGAACGCCCCGCGCAACGACTGGTTGCCAACGTGTGCGGGCGGCCCGATTCGGTCCCCGGCGAACACCAGTTTCGTCCAGTACTCGATCGAAGGAGCTGGGAGTACCACGAATGCCAGTGCGGTAGCGGCGACGAAGGTCACACCGGACCAGACCGCCGCCCGATAGTTCTTGCGTATCAAGAAGAACAGGACGAACACGGCGGGCGTGAGCTTGATCGCCGCAGCCAGCCCGACCAGGATCCCACGGGGTTTGCGGCTCAGGCAGTCCAGCGCGACCATCGCCATCAGCACCATGTTGATCTGCCCGTAACCGAGCGTGGAGCGCACCGGATCGCTGCCGGCGGCGAGCAACTGCACGCCGATCGCCACCAGCGCGGGCAGCACCAGCCCGTTTTCCCGGCCGCGCAAGGCGACCAGGAAGCCGAACACCACCGCGAACAGCAACACCGTGGAGATCACTGTCAGTACAAGGAAACCCGCGCGGGCGGACAGCAAAGCCGTGGGCACGAAAGCGAGGACGGCGAACGGCGGATAGGTGAACGGCAGGTGTTCGCCACGGCTCGTAGCGGGCAATACTCCATACGGGTCGTCTCCGTGCAACCACGCCAGGGTGCCCAGCCGGTAGATCTCGAAATCCAGGCCGTCCAACACCTTCAGCCCGACGATGAGCGCAACCGCGGCCAGCTCGGCCAGCACCACCAGGACGACCGTCCGCTTCCGCAGCAACCTCTTTCCCTTCTGTCGCGTCTGACAAACTACCTATTAAGGAGTGCGGATCGGCTTGGGATGCGGGAAGATCAAGGCTGGATCTCGCTGAGGCGCGGCGAGCCTCCCTCGTCAAGGAGGCGCGCCGTAATAACGTCAGTAGGGTGGGGGCCGTGTCGGCCTTCAACCAGTCAGTGAGGTGACTCAGTTCGGGAGGCTTGCGGTGCGCGCGCTCAGGGTGGTGGGACTCGGCGAGGACGGCACGACCGTCATCCTCGAGGACCCGATCCGCGGCGAGCGTTTCCAGCTGCCGGCGGACGAGCGGCTGCGAGCGGCCGCCCGTGGCGACGTCACCAGACTCGGCCAGATCGAAATCGAGCTGGAGAGCCAGATGCGCCCACGTGAAATCCAGGCCCGCATCCGCGCGGGTGAGTCGGTCGAGCAGGTCGCCGCGGCCTCCGGGCTGCCGGCCGACAAGGTCGACCGGTTCGCCTACCCGGTGCTGCTCGAGCGGTCGCGCACGGCTGACCTGGCCCAGCGGGCGCACCCGGTCCGCGAGGACGGCCCGGACGTGCAGACCCTCGGCGAGGTGGTGGCGCACGCGTTCGGCCTGCGCGGCCAGGAGTACGCCGAGGCGAGCTGGGACTCGTGGAAGGGCGAGGACGGCAAGTGGGTGGTGCAGCTGCGCTGGACCGCCGGCCGTTCGGACAACCACGCGCACTGGTCGTTCCACCCCGGTGCGCATGGTGGCACGGTGACTCCACTGGATGACCACGCCCACGACCTGCTGGACCCCAACCCCCAGCGGTCGCTGCGGACCGTGCGCCCGGTGACGGAACTGGCCAGGCAAGCGCTTGCGGTGGAGGCTCCGCCCCGTCCGCAGCCGGTCGCCCAGCCGCAGCCCGAGCCGGTCTACCAGCAGCCGGAGCCGGTCTACCAGCAACCCGAGCCCGTTCACCGGCAGCCGGAGCCCGTCTACGCGGAGCCCCCGGTGTACGTGCGGCCCGAGCCGCCCATGCAGCCGGTCCCGCAGCAAGCCCCGCCGCCACCCCCGGCACCGGAGCCCGAGCCTGAGCCCGTCGTGGCCCAGGAGCCCGCTCCGGCACCCCAGCCCGAGCCGGAACCCGTCCCGGAGCCCGCACCCGCGGCCGCGACGGCGACCGAGCCGGTGCAGGAGTCGCTGGTGGAGGCGGAGGAGCCGAAGCCGGACAAGCCGGCCCCGGCCCGCCGGGGCAAGGGGAAGAAGAATCACCCGATCGTGCCTTCGTGGGAGGACGTCCTGCTGGGCGTCCGCTCAAACCGGGGCTAGCCCTCGTGAGTGGTGAGATCCGGTCTCACCACTCACGAGAGAGGCTCATCTGACCGGGGCGTTCGTCCAGCCGCTCGGGACCAGGGTGATCGTCGCGGCCAGTGCCTTGAGCTGGTCCGCGCTGAAGTCCTCCAACGGCGTGTCCACGTGCAGCTTGAAGCTGTACCCCTCGACGTCCCGCAAGGTGATCTCACCGGGGGACACTGCCGCCGCGTGACCGTTGATGCTCTCGTTGGCCGTGATACCGGGCGCTTCGTGCATCGCCGTCACGGTGACCTGCGGGGTGCGGCCCATCGGCTCGAAGGACAGTTTCAGCACGCTCGTCGCAGGCGGCGAGTTCGGCACGAAGTTCTGGATCTCCAGCAGGTTCGACGGGAGCCCTGCCTGGGCGGGTGAGATGGTGAACGGCACCTGGACGTCGGCCGGGGTGACCGAGACGCTCTCGGCGACGTGGTACACGCGGTTCTGCAGGTCGGGCTGGCCGTCGTTCAGCGTGACCAGCACCCAGCGGTCCGTGCCGTACTCCATCACCAGTGTTGGGCTCGCCTCGTCGGGCATCCAGAACGTGCGCCGGCCCTCGATCGGGGTGGCCGCCTGGAAACCGGCCGCCGCGGGATCGGGCCGGAACCGGGTCACCGGATAGATGCTCACCTCACCGGTGCCGGGCTGGCTGTCGGTGCGGACCAGGCTGACGGTCGCCTTGACCTTCATCACCGAGTACACCGACGGCTTGTAGCCACCGGCCGTGCCGACCTGTACCGGGAACGACCGCATGTCGAACAAGGTCGGGTCGACCGCCAGGCTGCTCGCCGGGGTGTTCTCCCGCAGCCCGCTGACCAGGCCGGGCACGACGAGCGCGGACAGTCCCAGCACGGCCACCGCGCCCACGGCCGCGGCCACCAGCCGGTTGCGCCGGCGGCGCCGTCCGGTCTTCATCGCGCGGGTGACGTCGACGCCGGACCGCAGGTCCGGATCCACGTCCCGCAGGGGCGCCAGCAGCCGGGCGGCGTCCTCGTCGAAGTGGTCCATCCTCGTCACCTCCCGCCTAACAGGCTCAGATTGTGTTCGCCCAGGTGTTTTCGCAGGGCCGCGAGGCCGTGCGAGGTCTGGGACTTCACGTTGCCGGCAGAGCAGCCGAGGATCTTGGCGACGTCGGCCACCGGCAGGTCGTACAGGAACCGCAGCACCAGCACGGCCCGTTGCCTCGGTGGGACGCGGGCGAGGGCGGCGTGCAGGACCTCGGTCGTCTCCACGTCCGGGCCCTCACGAACCGGCCGGTCCGGGGTCTCGCGGACCAGCCGGACCCGGGACAGCCAGCCGGTGCGCTGCTCGTTGAGGAACGTCCGGACCACGATCGTGCGCACGTAGGCGTCGATGTTGTCGGCGGCCTTGGCCCTGGTCCAATGGATGTACAGGCGGGTGATCGCGTTCTGCACGATGTCGTCGGCCCGGTGGCTGTCACCGCAGAGCAGGTAGGCGATCCGGCGCAGGGTGGGCAGCCTCGCGGTGACGTACTCGGTGTACTGCTGCTCGTCGGTCGCGCGCACGGCCCACCCCCTTCGACCTGGAGACAGCCCCGGCAGCACGACCGGTTGTGTGACGGTGGTCACATAGTCCATAGCCAGACTCCCTCAACATAGTGACCAGGCCCGAACAGCGCCTCGCAAGCGGCCAGCAGCACGTCCTGGTGCTCGTGCGGGCCGAGGACCACCGCTCCCGCGTTCCAGAACCGCAGGTCACGCTCGGCCTGGTCGCGTTCGGCCGGGCCGATGGCCGGGATCTCGCCGGTCTTCGCGACGTTCTCGAGCAGCTGCGAGGTGGGCGTGCGGACCGCGCCGTACTGGCCGTGACCGGACCTGCCCGGCCCGACGAAGTACCCCTCGGCCAGCGGGAACTTCAGGCCGCCGTCGACCTGCCAGTGCAGCGGCAGCGAGTTCTCCGAGGACGCCAACGGCACCGTCACCACCGTCTTCCCGGCGGTCACGTAGTTCTGCCAGTGGGTGAAGAACGCGGGTGTGTCCGGCCGGGTGACCACGTCCTTGGGGATCGGCACGATCGGCAGCAGGGCGGCGGTGAGCGCGCCGAACCACAGCAGCCGCAGCGGGACGTGGGTGGCATGCGCGGCCAGTGTCAAGATCCGTTCAGACCCCATCGCGAGCAGGATCCCGATCACCGGGACACAGGCCATGGACAGCCGTGAACCGATCACCGAGTCGTACAACGGCAGTTTCGACACGACGAGCCACGGCAACGGGATCCCGGTGTGCACACCCGCGACTGTCAGCTCCCATCCCAGCGACAGCACGGCCATCACCGCGGCGGTGATCGTGAGCGCCCGTGCGGCCGCCACCCGCCACAGCCAGATTCCCAGCACCACCACCAGAATCACCAGCGGCCAGCCGAGATACGCGTTCACCTCGGTCGGGTTGGGCGCGAACTCGTCCGGGACAACGAAAGCGGCCAGATCGTTGCGCGCGGGCCCGTGTTCCATATGGGAATAGCTCTGCGGCCCGAAGAACTGCATCCACAGCGGATAAGCGGCCAATGGCAGCGCGACCAGGGCCGCGACGCCCAATCCACGGAACATCGCCCTGGTGAGCACCTCACGGCGGACGAGACCGTAGACGAGCAAAGCGGTTCCCGCGATCAGCAACGGCTCCTCGCCGAGGAACACCTGGTACGCCAGCAGAAATCCGAGCACGATCCCGCTGCCGCCGTGCCGGATCCTGATGAGCTGGGCGATGATCAGCGGTAGCACGAACAACGAGACGAAGTTCGGATGCGACCAGCCGTGCGAGATCATCGGCGGCGCGAACGCGCAGAACGCGCCACCGATCACCGCGCCGGTGCGGGAAGTCGTTATGTGCCGGGAAATCAGCCAGTACCAGGCGAACGCGCTGCCCGCCACGCCACCGGTGAGCACGAGCGCCCAGGTGAACGACGGGCCGAACAGCCAGGTGACCGGCGCGAGCGGGATGCCGAGGCCGAGCACGGAGGTGTTGGCCATCATGTTCACCCCGGCCGGACTGTTCTGCAGTGTGCTGAACAACACGTCCCGCGGCGATTTCGCGGCCACCGCGAAGAACCATTCGAACAGGTTCTGGTCGTACCCGTTACGCAGGTATGCGTGCCCCAGATCTGTCCACAACAGACAGTAGAGCAGCAGGGCGGCCAGGACGTACCCACTGGCCACCAGCACGTCGGTTCGCGACGCTCGTCTTGTCCCCCTGGTCAGAACCATCACGCCGGAAGGACACGGGCACGCGCCCGGGTGGTTGTAATTAGCCGGAAATTTGACCTCAAGCTCGCTTGAGGTCGCATCCTGGAAGAGAAAATCGGGTGCGCCGCGGGCGGACGGTCTCTACCGTCGGGGTACCGGAACCCAACCAGCAAAGGGGCGAGGTATGAGCACGGCCAGGCAGGGTTCGGCCTTCGGAGCTCTCCGTCGCCTCGGCCCCTACCTGAGACCGGTGCGGCTGCCGCTGACCGCAGCGGTGGTCGCCACGATCGGCGCGATGACGGCCGGCCTGCTGATCCCGTTGATGATCCAGGACATTCTGGACGGCCCGGTCGCCCACCACGACACCGGCGCGCTGTTCTGGCCGGTGTTCACGGTGGCATTGCTGGGTACCGCCGAAGCGGGGCTGTTCTACACGCGGCGAAAGCTCGGCGCCGGGCCGACGACCCGCGTCGAGGCCCGGATGCGCGAGACCCTCTACCACCATCTGCAGCGTTTGCCAATCGCGTTCCACGACCGATGGCAGTCCGGGCAGCTGCTGTCCCGCGCGGTGACCGACCTGTCCACCATCCGCCGGTGGATCGCGTTCGTCGGCATCTTCCTGGTGGTCAACAGCCTCACCCTGCTGGCCGGGCTGACCGTGTTGTTCTTCCTGGACTTCTGGCTCGGTCTCGTGGTTCTGCTCGGCGCGGCGCCGCTGGTGGCCATCTCCACGGTGTTCGAGTCCCGCTACAAGGTGGCCGCACGGCTGGCCCAGGACCAGGGCGGCGACCTGGCCACCACGGTCGAGGAGTCGGTGCTGGGCATCCGCGTGCTCAAGGCGTTCGGCCGCGGCCCGCACCTGGCCGCGAAGTTCATGCGGCAAGCCGTCGAGCTGCGCGGCACCGAGCTGCGCAAGATCCGGATCCTGTCGCTGCTGTGGGGCGCGATCGTGCTGCTGCCCGAGCTGGGCATCGCCGGGCAGCTGCTGGTGGGCACGTTCGCCATCAGCGACGGGACGATGACCATCGGCACGCTGGTGGCCGCGGTCGCGGTGGCCGCGTACCTGCGCTGGCCGACCGACTCGATCGGCTGGCTGCTGGCCGAGACGAACCAGACCGCGTCCGCGATCGAGCGGTTCTTCGAGGTGATCGACGAACCCGAGACCATCGCGGACCCGCCCGCCCCTGTCGCGCCCGTACGGCCCGCGCGCGGGCATCTGCGGTTCGAGAACGTCTCCTTCCGGTACGCCGAGCACGGCCGGGATGTGTTGCGGGGTGTGGACTTGGACGTCCGGCCGGGCGAAACCGTCGCTCTGGTGGGCGCCACCGGAAGCGGGAAGACGACGTTGACCGCGCTGGTGGCCAGGCTCGCGGATGTGACCGGCGGGCGGATCACGGTCGACGGCGTGGCCGTCTCCTCGATGGCCCTGGACGACCTGCGGACGTTGGTGTCCACGGCTTTCGAGGAGCCGGTGCTGTTCTCCGCGAGCGTCCGGGAGAACATCGCCCTGGGCACACCGGACGCGACCGACGAGGATGTCCGGTCGGCGCTGCGGGTCGCGCAGGCGGAGACCTTCGTCGACGCCCTGCCCTGGGGGCTGGACACCCGGATCGGCGAGCAGGGGTTGGGTTAAGCCTCGCTTGGCATGGCCTTCACCCGC
>CBIMJO010000066.1:0-14898 GCA_966244135.1 uncultured Actinocrispum sp.
GAAGCCGCTGTCCGAACGCGAGGCCAAGGACAACCGCCTGCTCTACCGCGACTACCGGCAGAGCTGGCTCCCGGAAGATCTGCAGACCGACTGTCCTGACGCACCACAGCACGCCGATCTTCTCGGCCAGCACACACCGAGCCGTAACGTCCAAGCAGAACACGGCGTAGATCGGGACACGGCCGGCGGGCCATGCCCTGACCCACGATCGTTGCCCGCCAACCGGATGCGGCAGCCGCGCTCGGTGATCCGCTGGGCCACGCCACCGTAGCCCGAGGATCGGCGCAGCGAACTCATTCGGTCCCGATCCGTCTTTGGGCACGATCCGCCATGCCGGGCAAGGCAAATGCCAGACCTGGGTGCGGGACGGCGAGCGACGCTGGCGTCGGTATCGCGTCGACGAACGTCGCGACCGGACGTCTTCCGTTCGGTTGCTAGACACGGTGTCGGTCGGAGTTCACCTCAGGAGCGCAGACGACATGCTCGACACGACATGAAAACGCCCACGCCTGGCCGGATCGCCAGCGTGGGCGGCAGGTTGATCAGCGCACCGCAGTGCAGTGGACTACGGGGTCGGCTGGGCCGGGTCGTCAGGGCCGGGCGTCTCGGACTGGTCGTCCAGGTCGGGCTCGTCGACGGCCGGGTCGCGTCGCGCGTGGTCCGGGTCGTCCTCGGATGGATCTTCGGCCGGGTTCTTGTCCGTGGAGTTCCGCAGCTCTGTCCAGATCTGCACGATCAGTTCGATCCCGATAAGAATCAGCTGGACCACGCCGAGCGCCTGCTGATCTTCGATGATCTGTCCGGCCGCGACCGCCGCCATTTCCAGTGCCACCTTGAGCGCCAGTTGCGCCTTCTTACTCATAAATCCGTTATGACACGACACGACAAAGACCGGCAACGCGTAAAGGCGTTTTGCGGCATTGAGATTCGTGACCCCATTAATGGGTCTAGTCATTAATGGATCATCCATTAATGGGTTCACCCATGCATGGGCGTGGAGATACGTAGGTCGAGTCAGGCGTGAAATTCCCTCACATTTCGGGGATCTAGTCTAGCAGTTCCGAGGGGAGCGTGTCGATGAACATCACGGCGTCGTAGAGCTGCTTGAACGCGACCCGGTTGTCCCGGGTGTTCTCCCGGTTGCCCGGCCGTTTCAGGTCCGGGTAGAACGTCTTGATCACCGCGATGGTCTGGCGTACCGCGTCGGCCGCGTTCCAGTCGAACCTTTTCAGTAACGTCGCGTGTTCTTCGCGGGTAGCGGACGGCATGTGCTCGTCGTGCGGCCTGTTGCGGGGCTTGATCGCCGGGTCGAGCAGGACGAGCTCCAAGCTGTTGAGCTCGTGGTTCGGGTGTGGCCGGTACTTGGCGCTCATCGCGGGGTTGTTGAAGTGCTTGATCTGCGCCTCGATGATCGTGCGGATGTGTGACAGGGCGGTCCGGGAGATGTTCCAGTCCGTCAGGACCTTCAGGTGCTTGACGGCCTCGCTCAACAAGGCGTCTTCTGAGTTGTAGCCGTTGTGGTCGGTGTACTCCGCCAGCAAGTCGTCCAGCGACCCGACGTCCGCGACGGCCTTCTTGATGCAGGCGTGTCGCAGCGGGTCGAGCGCCGGGTGCGCGAGATCCTCCCGCGAGCCCAGTACGAGCAGGTAGACAGGGCCTCCGGTCACCTGCCAGGCACACTTCGCTTGCAGCACCGCGGCCAGATCATCGGGCCGGAACCCGCGGTACTCGGCGAACACCTGGGTGAACGCCTCGCTTGTCGGACTGGATCCTGTGCTGTCAGGTGGCGTGCGCAGCAGAAACAGCATGGTGTAGCGGTAGAGCTTGCCCAGCGCGACTTCGGATACCGCCTCGGTGATCGGCATGGCCTGCGCGTCGATGCTTTGGCTCGTGCACTGCTGGACGACGAGCTCAGCGAGTTCGCGGGTACGGCCTCCCTCATATACGACCAGCGCGTTTCCGTGACGGTACAGCTCAGGGCGTCTACGCCCACGGGCCTTGTCTGCGCGTGGGCGGGGGGCCGCAGCCTCGGTCATGGCTGGGAGGGTAAAAGCTGAACCCCGAGCGCCCCAGCAGACCCACGAATCCTGTCCGATCAAGATTGTCTTGCCCCACTTTCGTGGGTGCGCTTCCTAGCCGGGCCCGGGGTCCGCATCATGTGAGTGTGATCGATGAGATTCCTACTCGTTTCGGTCCGCTCGGGAGACTAGCTGCCCGAGCGGTGCAGCTGGCCATTTTCGAGGCGGCCGACCCTGGAATCATCGCATTGAATTCGGTTCATGGGACTCTGAGTATCCGGTCGAACCGGTTTGTCAATATTCCGCCAGCACAGACTCCGCGAGAACGCTGGCGTTCGCATATCGTCTGGCTCTTCTCGGGGAATCCTGACATCGAGGATTGCGAGTCGGACGACGTGAACCTTGTCGTGCTCGATCCGGTGCAGGAGCGCACGGTCGACAAGCTGCTGGGCACGGTTGGCGCGTTCCTGATGACAGAGGCTGCCAACCTGGCTGAACAGATCGCCACCTGGCAGGCCGTGGATCAAACGGACGCCGACGCGCCGGAGACCGACGAGGTGGCGCAGATGCGCGCTGACCTCGCCGTCGCTCAGATGGCGGGACGCACCCTGCAGCGTCATGTTGGCAAGGGCACGTGGCGTGAAGCCCTCCACGCGGGCTCGACTGCCGTACGCGCAACGTCCGGCGATCGAGCCTCGGGGCGGCCCGCTGACGCGACCTCGCGGCACCATTCGCGGGTGGACGGTTCTGACTCCAGGTACCACATCAAGCCGCCGCGGCCCGCGCCGCGTCCGGACAACTACCTGGGGCCGGATCCGATCGTGCAGGGACAAGCAGATGACGGTGTCCCGACGGTGGCTGTGGTCGTTGATGGCAGCCACCGGAGCCGTGTGCTGGAGAGCATGTTCACCGGATTCCTGGACGTGCTGAGGGATCGGGCCTATCACGTGGCCGCGCGTC
The DNA here is from genome assembly GCA_966244135.1 of uncultured Actinocrispum sp. Lineage (GTDB taxonomy): Bacteria > Actinomycetota > Actinomycetes > Mycobacteriales > Pseudonocardiaceae > Kibdelosporangium. The sequence goes on from CBIMJO010000066.1 coordinate 2,979, forward strand.
GAGCCCGCGAGCGGGTCGCCCTAGTGCTCCTCGGTGTGAGCGGTTGGGAGAGTCCTCTGTGCATCGTCGACACGCGGGCGTCTTGGGACGTAACCGCGGAGTTTGTGCGGCAGTATCTTCGCGAGGCACAGCAGGAAGCCCGGCCCGAGCTATGGCCAGCGCCGGAGGCCATCGCCTCGCCCGCCGAGTTCGCGCAGGCGTTGATGGCGATCAAACGCCACGCAGGCCTGACCTACGCCGCAGTGGCCGAAATGAGCTCCTCGCTGACGGTCACCACAACGGCGGGACTCGCGCCGGGAAGGACCCTCGGGTTGCCCTCTACCACGCTGACTGTGCAACAGTTCGTCCGCGCGTGCGGTGGATCAGCCCGTGACGCCGAGCGCTGGGCAGGGGCCTGGCAACGGCTAACGCGCGACGAGGTACCGGAATCGCGGCGGCGGGATGCCGTCAGCGACTGGCTGACGCATGACGCGGTCACACTGACCGACCGGATGGAAAGCCTTGCCTCGGCGCTGTCGGACGTGGCGAACAACTGGAATCCGGTTGAGACCGTGGTGTTCAGCACCACGCCGGCGATGCCGCTCCATGACGATCCGGACAATCTGTTGCAGGCTCGGATGCCGTCGCCAGTCGAGTTCCTGGACATGCTCCGCGAGACCGATTCGGCACCCGACCTCCACGCGCAGACGGTGTTGCTCGTCGCGCCTGAGGAAACATGGCGGTTCAGTCCATACTGGAGCCATCTCGTCCGCCACTCGAAGCACGAGCGGATCGTGCTGGATCCCAGCGAATCGGCGTCCGCACCCACTGCATCAAAGGAGCCATCACCGCGAGGCGAGCAGGTCGCTGCCGCCCCTCTGCTGTGGAGTGAGTCGTCGCAGCAGAGGTCTCGGTGGCACAGACGTCCGCAAAAGCGTTTCGATGTCTTTCTTAGTTGGCCCAGCACAGCAGACGAGAGCGTGCCGACGCAGGCACTTTTGATGGAGCTGCGGAAGGAGTCGTTCGGGCGGTGTATCAACCACAAGCGGATGGAACCGAGATATTCGGCGTGGGACAGCCCTAATCGCCAGTTCGAGTTTGTGATCAGCGAGGCAATCTTGCGTGGGTGTATGCGTTGCGCGGGTGACACAACGGTGTTCGCCATGCCGTACGCCCTACTGTCGGACGCCCGCTGTTCGGAACAGGCCGCTGTGGCGAGGAGGCTGCTACAGCTCTTCGGGCGGTCCGAGCGGTATTCCTACTTCTACACCTGGCCTTATGTGCGGGGGCACACCGACACGGGCTGGCTCTGGCTGCCCAGCACCACACGCTTGGGCCCATTGAGAGGCGCTGTTGCCAACCTCGGCGACCTGCCAGACAACAGCGGGATAGAACTGCGCGCAGGCGACGATGCGTTGCGCGGCAATGATGTTGCGCCGCTTATGCCCGCACCTGCGACGGTGCCGCGGTTCGCAGCGTCGTCGAACTGGTCCATCGTGGAGCGCGATCTTCTGCGACGGTGGGAGCTCGGCAACGATGAGATTGATGCCTTGTCCAATCTCAACCGCCACGTCCTCTACGCCACCCACGACATTGGCCGGCCGAAAGCCGAAGCCGCCGCCGCGCGTCTCGCCGGGTTGCGTCCCGACCTCGATCTGGAGACCCGGCAACTGGTCATGGCCATCGACCTTTTGCCCCATGACGACAACTCGATCCGATCGGTGGCCCTCTCCGAAGTAGACCGGCTGGTGCGCACCCATCCATCCCGCCGACAACTCGCAGTGGACCTGCTGAGCGGCTACCTCCGCACACCACCACCAGACGGCGAACACGACCTCGCCGAGCCGACGGCGCGAGCTGCGATACAGGAGGCCTTGCTCCGCGTCGTGCGCCCACGCCGGATCGATGCATCCGACGACGCATGGCCTGAGCTTGACCTTGACCTGTCCAACACAGTTCTGACGGATTTCGACCTGTCCGGATGCCGGGTGCGCCACGCGTTGTTCACCGAGACCCGTTTCCTGCGCGACACGACCTTTGCCAACGCGCGGTTCGAATGCGCCCGATTCGACGGTGCCCTGTTCGACGGTGATGCGGTGTTCGACCGCGGACGGTTCGCTGACACCGTTCGGTTCGACCGGGTGACCTTCCGCGACAACGCCGTATTCGCGGACGTCCGCTTCAGTGGAGACACCAGGTTCGACGCCGCGCGCTTCTTGAGGCGAGTGACCTTCATCGGGTCGACCTTCCGTGGCGATGTCCGGTTCCGGGCGACCGAGTTCGCTGGAGAAGCGGTCTTCGAACACGTTACGCTCGGCAGCCTGGTCCGGTTCGAGCAGGCACGGTTTCTCGACGGCGTCCGGTTCGGGGCGGCTCGGTTCGACCACGGCAGCAACGATCTGCCGGTCTGGGATCGGGCATCATTGCTGGATCGGGAACCATGCTGGGTCCGGACAGACATCCCGGCTGCTGCAGCACCACAGCGTGTCTGGCCAGCGGGATGGAGCGTGCAGCCTACCCATGACGAGCCGGATGGAGGACACGGACGCAGGTGGGGTCGACTGGTACCGGCACGCCGAGATCATTGCGAACTGGCATCTCCATGATGTCTTCCTGCCGGCAGCCGCCTGTGGTCGAGATGCTCACGTCCTCACAGCCTCGACAACCTCATCGTCGCGGTTCGACAACGCGTCGTACTGACCAGGGCTGACTGCACCGCAGTCATGGAGGTGTGGCTCTACCCGCGCACGCACCATCGCCTTCAGGCACGACCGCAACGGCTACACCTCACCCAGCTCCCAGTCCGCGTGAACTCCGTCTTCGTGTCGGCGCTCACGGAATTCGGCTCTGGCACGGCAATGGTGAAGCCGGTGACGGTGAGTGACTGCCATTGGTGATCATGTTCTGCCGTGCACGAAGCGAAGCTGATCGAGATCCTGTTCCCGCACCTGGCCGGGATATCCGTTGAACAAGTCCAGCAGAGGGGCTGCGGGTGCTGATCTGGGTGCGGTCACTGGGCAGGGAGGCGGCTTGTCCGGACTGCGCTATGGCCTCGTCGGCGGTGCACAGCCGCTACCAGCGGAGGCTGGACGATCTCCCGGTCGCGGGGCATCCGGTGTCGATCCTGCTGGCGGTGCGCCGATTCTTCTGCCCGAACCCTGTCTGTGCGCGCAGGACGTTCGCTGAGCAGTTCGGTGATCTGGCCGGTCGCCGGAGGCGACGCACCAGCCGCCTGCTGGGCATGCTGACCGTGCTCGCCACCGCGCTGGCTGGGCGCACTGGATCCCGAGTAGCCGCCAGGATCGCGATCACCGTGTCACGTATGACCTTACTGCGGTTGGTGCGGGCGCTGCCCGAGCCAGAAGTGACGGTCCCGCAAGTTCTGGGGATCGACGATTTCGCGCTGCGCAAGGGATCGGTGTACGCCAGCGTGCTCGTTGACATGCACACCCACCAGCCGATCGAGGTGCTGCCGGACAGGACGGCGGAGACATTCGCCGCCTGGCTGCAGGAACATCCTGGCGTTCACGCAATCTGTAGAGACCGTGCTGGAGCATACGCGGAGGGTGCCCGCTCCGGCGCGCCAGACGCGATCCAGATCGCAGATCGTTTCCACCCGTGGAAGAACCTTGGTGAGGCGGTGGAATCTACCGTCGTGGCCCACCGTGCCTGTCTGCGGGAACCCGAGCCTGAGGATAGCGGCTGCGAGCCCGAGGTTGAGGCGGAGCAGACCTCCATCGCTACCACCCCAGCGCCCCTGCCCGTTCCGGATGGCCAGTTGGATGTCTGCGGGCGGGAACGCCGCCTGGCGGCGCGTACCCGCGAGCGTTTCGCTGCCGTGCAGGACTTACGCGCCCAGGGATTGTCGCTGGGCGCGATCGGTCGTCAGTTGGGGTTGGACCATTCCACGGTCCGCCGCTTCGCCTACGCCACCACTGTGGACGAGTTGCTGGTCAAGGCGGTCAGCCGGCCCAGCGTGCTGGATCGGTTCAAGCCGTATCTCAACCAGCGCTGGAATGAGGGCTGCCACGAGGCCAAGCAGTTGCACGCCGAACTGCAAGCCTTGGGCTGGAAGGGAAGCGTGCAGACCGTACGCCGCTACGTGCACGCCTTCCGCTCCACGCCCGGCGCGGCTCCCGCCAAGGCCCCTACGGTGCTGGCTCCGCCCAAGCCCCGCCGTGTCGCAGGGTGGATCATGACCGACCCCGACAACCTCTCCGACGGAAACGCGGTGCGGTTGAAGCAGATCCTGACCCACTGCCCCGAACTGGAGGCCACCGCGCGCCACGTGGCCGACTTCGCCGCCATGCTGCGCCAGTTGCGTGGTGATCGTCTTGAGCGGTGGATGGATAGCGTCCAGGCAGATGATCCGCCCGCGCTCCACTCGTTCGTTACTGGCGTCAGGCGTGACCAGGAGGCGGTGGTGAATGGGCTGACGTTACCGTGGAGCAGTGGTGCTGTTGAGGGAACCGTCACAAAAATCAAGCTGGTCAAGAGAATGGGGTACGGGCGCGCAGGACTTGATCTGCTCCGCAAGCGACTCCTCCATCTGATCTAGGAACGTCACCCGCAGTGATCATTTCACGGTTCCAGTGCCAGAGCCGAAATCCGTGAGCGCCGACAGACAACAAACACGCGACCGCCGTACGGCGCCTTCGCAAGGCCCGCGAGCTCATCCGGCACAACCACCTGGAAGAGGCGCTGGGTGAAGCTCACAAGGCCGTCGAGGCGATCCGCGCTGAGGATGGCACCTCCGACACCGTGCGGCAGGCTCGCTCCAAAACCCCTCGGGATCGTGACCAGCGCGAGCGGTGGGCCTTCCTCGTCGAGGACATCTTCTCCCTTCTCAGCGGAGCTGCACACGACGATCCAGGCACCACCGAGCACTTCGTCTGGACCCGCGAGGACGTTCTTGCCCTGGTGACCGCCACCGCTGGCCTGCTCAACAGGCGCTCTGCACGGAATGGACAGTAGAGACACAGTCACAGCGCTCCGCCTATCCCGCTCAGGAGGAGCAGAACGGTCAGTCCGATGAGGATGGCGGTGGTATTGCTACGCCTACGTCGGCAAAGTCTCCTGCGGAGACGAGCAGCAGGACCGTGCTGATCGTCGGCGGACTTCTATCAGGTGACGTGTGTCGGTACCTGGTGTCTGGCGAGAAAGCCTTGTATAGCAGCAATACTGCCTTCGGGTGTCGCGAGAATGATGAGCCTGCGTGCTCGGGTAACCGCGACGTAGAGGATGCGAAGCTCCTCTTGTGCCTCGGTCGTCGTGGCGCAGCCGGTTATCCACCCATCGATCAACTCTTCGTCGGACAGGAGCACGCATACGGCGTCAGCTTCGTCGCCTTTTGCTTGGTGCACCGTGGTGAGACGCGCGACCGGGTGCCGTTGTTGCGGCTGCCCAACGGAGGCAACCTTGCCGCGCAGTAGACCCTTTCCCTGGCTTGGTGCGGCGCCCACTGGGCGCCACCAGGTCTTCAGGTGGGCGTTCACCTCGCCCGCCCACTCCGTGGAGGGCCCAGGAAGTGCCTGCAGGAAGGCGTAGGCGTGGCGTCGGAGCACGGCAGGCGACAGGCCGATAGCGCGACAGATCCGTGTGACGCTGCCGATCTGCCCAGGATACCAGTAGCCCAGAAGGACTTGTTCGGCCTGCAGGCATGCCTGCTCGAGCTCGGTCGCCTTCGTTGAACTCGACTGCAAGCACTGGTGAGCACGAGCGAGCCGGGTGATCGTGTTGCTGTCGGGCTCACCACGACGGAGCGCCGGCGGGAGCAGGGCATGTTTCCGCGCCAGTACGAGCACAGATGGGTTCGGGTTCTCTGGCTCACGGTGATGATCAGCCAGCCCGAGGACCAGGTCGAGGAGGTCTTGTCCAGTGCTGCTGTGTGTCGTCTTCCCGGCCTTGCCGAACTTGGTGGGGATGAGGTGGACCGCGGGTCCGCTGCTGCGCACCACACTGATATCCAGCGGGCGGTTGCCGGTACGGAGGGTCGCAGCTAGCGCGCAGATCGGAGGTGCGCTGCGCCGGTTGCCTGTCAGGGTGATCCGGGTGCCGAAAGTGTCCCGCAGGCTGAGCAGTCGGGCCGGATCTGCTTGATTCCAGCCATAGATCGCTTGATCAGGGTCAGCGACGATCACGAGGGGAATGCCGTTGATTCTGAGTTCGTTGAGGATGGCGAGATCGGTGATCGAGCAGTCCTGTGCCTCGTCGACTATGACCTCAGTAAAGCGTGAGCGCAGCGGAACGACGGTACCGATGGGATCGGTGCGTATATTGCACAAGGCTTCCAGACGAGCCTCGTGGCCGGTGAAGTAGCCGCGTTCGCGCCACTGATCTCGACACTCAAGTACAGCCTGCTTCCATCGTACCCACGAGTACGTCGACTTGGACATGGCTGTGGCGGCGCTGCTGTTTTCGCGCGGCGCGGCGACGTCTTCGCGCTCAGTGTTGGGATCGAAGGTAAAGGTGAAGGCGGACAGCGCAATGGTTCCCTTGCCCAAGGCGACTTCGGCCTTGGGTAGCTGTGCCCAGGACTCCAGCAGCTGCGCTGGTTGCGGCGTCTGGAGGTAGGGCGAGACGAGGAACTGCCAGATGAATCCGTCGAGAGTACCGATGTAGTGAGGAAACTGGGCCAGGTCTGGTCGCCCTTCGGTGATGCACCTGGTCTTCATCTGGTCCCGTGCCGTACGCGTGAACGACACCAAGGCCCGTCCACCGCGGAGCGAGCCCGTCGGACGTTGCAGATGGCGGGAGACGATCACATGCGTCTTGCCGGCGCCGGGACAGGCTTGCACGAACACCGGAGCGTCAGCGTCAACCGCTTGCTGCTGTTGGGTTTGCGTATGTTCGATGGTCTGACTCACGCGGTCGGCGCCTGTTCCTCAGCGGTCGTGATGTACTCGATCGCGTCTCGTAGGTATTTGGGGATGTTGAAGGGGCGGTGTGGCTGCTGTGTGAGGATGTCCGCCAGTTCCTGCGCGAAGTAGGGCTTGGACATCTTTGTACCCTTCGCCGGCTTGCCCTCTTCGTCGGGGTTCTTGTCTGGATCGAACAGACCCCAGAACGCGCGTGACGGGTCGTCGGATTCCAGAACCGCGTCCCAGCGGTGCTGTGACTGTGGATGGCAGGCGAGGAAGGCATCGCGCAGGACGTCCTCGTTGCCGGGTTGCCACAGCTGCGGTTCGAGCGACCGCGCACCGGCGAAGATCCCCAGCCGTTCCCGGCCGTGCCGTTCAACTTCCGCGTCGTAGTTGAGAACCCGTTGCGGGTCGCCCTCCTCCGTGGTCAGATCGGTGTCCGTGATCAATGCGATGCGTTGGGCGATGCGCGCCTCGCCCACGGGCGTTAACAGAAGCTTCAGATAGGTCGGGAACCCGACGCCGTCCACCAGGAGCATGGTGGTGCCGCGGAAGCGTTCCAGCGCCTGGCGGGCGATGCGTGCGTCCTCCGACTTCGCACCATCAGGCGCGGCAAGAACCCGCTCGGCGAGCGCAGGCAGCAGCAAGGCTTCCGACAGGCCCTCAACGAGGATCGCTCGCGGCGCGTAGAGCAGTGCGTTGCGGGTCACGTCGAGAAGGCGATCGATCTGCCGGATTTCCTTGTCTTTCAAGCCCAGGGCACTGACGGCGATCGCTCGTCCTTCCCACCGTTGGGTGTCCGTCTTGCGGCGGCGCGTCATCACGACGATGTCGCGGACGCTGACTGCAGCCGACAGCACGGGCGAGTGCGTCGTGACCACAACCTGGAGATGTCCAGCCGGAGCGACAGGGTCCCCTGGCGGACCGCCGTCCTTCTGAGCCGGGAGCCTGGAATCGCGGGCTCGTTGCTGGAGGTGTCGCAACAAGAGGGTCTGCAGTTGGGGGTGCAGGTGGGCTTCCGGTTCTTCAACCAGCAGGACGGTCAGGTCGGTGTCTTTCAACGCGCGTAGCTCGGCCAGGACGGTGGCGATGTAGAGGGCGTTCGCGTAGCCCAAACCCGACGAACCGAGTGGCCCGAGGACTCCTGGTGCGTCGCCCAGCATCATCTGCAGGGTGCGAGCAATCGAGGCCAGACTGGGGTCGGTGATCTGAAACCCGGCTTGTTGCGGATGGGCGCCGGTGGTGAACTCCTCCAGCGGCTGGTTGATCTCCTTCTGCAACCGGGTGATGACGTTGTTGTCGATGATGCCGTTAAGCGCCTCCTGGGCCTGGTCGAGAAACGTTGCCGTGGCTTCTGGGCCGCCAAGTAGCCCACTGAGGATCGCGCGGATCCTCCCGGCAGAGGCACCACTCAGATCGTGTACGGCATCGCGCAGAGGCTTGAGGTAGACGTGCCGGATTCCGCCGCGCAGAGCGGGATCCGCGCAGGGGATGTCCGCACCCCGGAACCATCCCGTCGTGCCGCGTCGCTGCCCCTCAGTAGACCGTTGGTATTCCAGACCCCAACGCGCCTGGAACATGTCGGGTGAGTCGGGGGCGGACACCCTTCCCTCGATGTAGGTGCCCGATTGTCCACTTGCGATATGGGCGAGAGTGACGCTGAGGCGGGTGGTGAGTTCCCCGGCAGTGACCTCGGTATCGGTTGGCCACGGGATTCGGCCATTTTCCAGCGGCTCGGTCAGCACTCGCAAAGCATCCACCACGGTGCTCTTGCCGGCGTTGTTTTCTCCCGCCAGCACAGTGAGATCAGGTCGAAGCGTGACGGTCACGTCGCGACATGACCGGTAGTTGCTCGCGTGTACCTGCGAGATGTACATGTCCGCCTTTGTTACAAAGTGGCTCGTTGTGAGTAGGAATCCAGGCAACCCATCGGATCGTTACAGGATTCCACGAAAGAGTGAGCGCTGATGTTCTGCTACGGCACCAGCCGCAGCGTGGGCCGATCGGATCGCGGACCCAGAAGCTCCTGGACCTGTTCAACCGGCCAGGCGAGTTCGGCGGCAAGTCCAGTGAGGCTCGCAGGCAAGTCTCTCCTTATCGGCCGAGTGGGTGCCAGAATCGCCCCTCTTGCTCGGCGGCGTCGACCTTCGCGGTCAGTGCGTCGGTCAACGCAAGCCGGCCTTCGAAGATCGTGATCAGGTCCTTATCGTCTACGAGGATCAGGTTGTTGCGTGAGCCGCGGGCAACCTTGAACAGGTGATCCACTGTGTCATGCTCGAAGCCGGCCATCGCGACAAACACTCCTCGGGTGCTGTCGAGCTTGCCATCGACCTTGAACTTGAACTTTGCGAGATCATCAAACGTCGGCGCGTGGCTTTCCCACTTTGCCTCGACGATGTAGGTGAATCCTCTGAAGTGGAAGGCCCCGTCGAGCTGCTCGTGAGTAATTCGGTACGGGCGCCGATACCCGATGTCGTACGCCTCGAAGAGGTCGCCAAGGAGGTCTTCCAGTGCATAACCGCGCCGTTGCCGTTCGGCTTGTGAGCGGGGATCTTGACGCAATAGCTCGTTGAACCGCATTTCCAGGCCGCTGAGGCGCTCACGGCGGAGCTGCTGCGCGCGGAGGTGTTGTTCTGCTCGCGCACGGCGCTGCATAGCGACAGCTTTCTCGGGGTCGACCAGGATCTGCTGAGCGGTCGCTTCCCGCTTCAGGTCCGCAAGTGCCTCCTTTCCCTTTGCCTTGTCGGGTGCGTCCACGTGCGGCCGATCCATTCGGCATAGTTCCTCAACGATCTTGCACTGGATGTCGATCCCAGCGGCACCCATCGCATGCAGGTCGTTGAGAACGGCACGCGCGATTTTCGCTTTGCTGAAATCGTGATGGTCGTATCGGTCGTACAGCGACTCGGGTACTCCGCATCCGATGAACAGGGACCTGACGTCGTCCTTCCAGTGATACGCATCTCGGCAGACGCGGATGATGGCGTTACGGACGGTTTCTGTAACCCGTCGTTGCGCGCCGAGGTTTATCGACATGCCGAGGGTCCCTTCTCCGACGGCTGCCTCGTCGACACAGGAGGTGCCGTGCTTCTTCCAGAGTCATGATCGACGTGCGCTTCGTGCATCGGTCTTCTCGTTCCGGGTGTAGGCATCTGGGGTAGAGGGGACGAGTTTGAGCGATGGGCGGGCATCGGCCTGCCCGAGCAGTTGCCGAACTCTGCGGACCGGCCATGTGAGTTCCTTAGCGAGATCTTTCAGCGTCAGCCCGTGTGCTTCGGCCAGTTCGAAGGCACTGGCTAGCAGCGTCGGTGTCTCACCTGGGTATCCGGCAACGGAGCCCGGGCGAAGTAGCCCGGCGGTTCGTAGTTGTTGTATGCGTTGATACGCGCGTCGTGCCGAGACATCGGAGATCACGCCGAGCTCCTTGGACCGCCGCACCAATGACGCTGGAGACACGCCCCAGACGCGACTGAGCTCCTCCAGGGCGGAGATGCGAAACCGTGATGGCAGCTCTCGCTCGATCTCGTTGGCCGGCGTCAGGAGTTCCGCCGCGAACCGGCTCGCTTCTCGTTCTTGTTCAGGATCACCTGGAACTACGTCCGTGTGGAGTAGCAGATGACCAAGCTCGTGCGCAGCCGTGAAGCGATGACGGTAGATGTCGTTGGCTCGGTCCGGGGTAAGGATCACGACGGGGCGTGGCAGGCGCGAGGTGCAAAATGCGTCCACCTTAGCGACGTCTTCGCCCGCAACCGACAAGATGGACACGATGATGCCCTTTAGCTCCATCGTGCGTACAAGGTGACGTAGTGGACCCTTGTCGATGTTCCACTGTCGCCGGACTTCTCGTGCGACAGCTTCAGGTTCGCCGCCGACCGGCATCGGCCCGGAAACGATAGCAAGGTCAACAGGCGGAAGTTCGACCCGTCGTTCAAGGGCGTAGGTCAGCTCCCAGAGCTGCTCGACGACGGCTGTCGCCCTGGCGCGCTGCGAGACGCGCGTCGTTCGTAGGCTGCGAAAATGCGCCATCGAGGCGTCGAGTCGTGCGTACGGCCTGCCCATTGCGAAGAATGCCACCGGGTAGCCGAGTTCGGCGGCCAACCGCTCCAGATGATCAGGTCGGGGCTTGTTGATCCCGGCTTCGTACTGTCCGACCGCGGCGGCCGACACACCGAGCCGCTCCGCCAAGTCCTGCTTCGTGTAGCCAGCCAGAACGCGTGCTTGTGTCAAGCGGGCCGGATCGAACACGTCAGCCACCAGGCCGACTGACGGAGATTCGAACAGCGTCGGCTGGCGGGGCCGCTTACTCATCGGCCGCGGTGGCGTCCGGCGCAATGTCCGGTTCGCCGGTCGGGTGGCCTTCCAGCCGAGAGCGTGCCCGGAGGTTGTGAGCTGCCGGAGTGCCGGCGTCGAATGCCGGGAGGCCGTCGTGTGTCGTGGCACGCAGCTTCGAACGCCCGGCCGAGGTGAGTGCCAACGGCTCGCGGAATGCCCACTTCAGGTGCTCGTCCCCGTGCAGGGAGGCGTAGCCGAGGTAGCAACTAAGCAACGCGTCCGGGTTGCTCGCGTAGGCCAGGACGCCAACCAGGTGATGCTCTGAGGCGAGCGTGACCATCTGTCTGCCGTAGGCATCGAGTTCTTGCCGTTGCTCAGGGGTCAGCTGTTCCACCACGGCTGTCCCCAGCCCCGCCTCACCCAGAGGCAATACAAGGGCTGCCTCGAGCGGGTGGAACAACGACTTCCGGCTGGTCGACACCGGCTGCCCAAACGGGATCCGATCGATATCCGTCGTCTTGTCCTTGGCGAAGCGCCACGGGATGAGCGGGACGTTGTTGATCACCGGAAGACGGTAGCGCCCACGCTTCGGCCGATGGATCTGCACACCGGCCACACCCTCGAACTCCTCCACCAATGCCTGAGGCATGCCCAACCAGATCAGGCCGTAAGGGTCGGCGCTGTTCAGCCCGAGCGCACCCTGGGTCGTGGCGTACCGGCTGTGCGTCGCGGAGAGGACCCGTGGCAAAGCTTCGCGGATGTAGGGCCCCTCGTCGCCGAACACGTTCAGCGCCCAGGCGATCCCTTCA
>CBIMJO010000067.1:0-14793 GCA_966244135.1 uncultured Actinocrispum sp.
CGTCCACGAGAAGCCCTCGGCACTCGTCGGCACGATGATCATCGACAGGCCCTTGTGCTTCGGCGCGTCCGGGTCGGTGCGGCAGGCCAGCCAGACGTAGTCGGCGTACTGGATCAGGCTGGTCCACATCTTCTGGCCGTTGATCACGTAGTCGTCGCCGTCGCGGACCGCGCGGGTGCGCAGCGACGCGAGATCCGTGCCTGCCCCGGGTTCGGAGTAGCCGATCGCGAAATGCGTTGTGCCGCCGGAGATGCCGGGCAGCAGCTGAGCGCGCTGCTCGGGCGTGCCGAACCGCATGATCGTCGGGCCGACCGTGTTGATGGTCAGGAACGGCACCGGCGCGCCCGCGATCGCCGCCTCGTCGTTGAAGATCAGCTGGTCCAGCGGGGACCGGTCCTGCCCGCCGTACTCCTTCGGCCAGCCCAGCGCGAGCCAGCCGTCCATGCCCATCTGCCGGACGACCTCCTTGTAGGCGGCGCCGTCGCCGTACTCACCGCCCTCCGAGGCAAGCGCCTGGCGGCGCTCCGGCGTCATCAGGGCCGCGAAGTAGTCGCGCAGCTCGCGGCGCAGCTCCTCCTGCTCCGGCGTGTACGTGATGCGCATGCACCCTCCCGCGACTGGAACACGTTCTAGTTCAGCGTAGCCTGCGGACCCGGCAGCGCAAGAGGGCCGTTACTTCCGGCGGGGTCGGTCGTTGAACTGGTGAACACCGCAACCGACTTAGAACCTGTTATCAACCTGACCGTGAATCGGCAGGTCGGCGACCTTGTCACGCGTGAGAACCTATTCTAGTGTGACGGAGAACGTACCCGCTCGGCGAGGAGTGTGAGTCCGTGATGGCAGCTGATCTGGCCGGCAAGGTCGCGGTGGTGACCGGGGCGGGTGCCGGCCTGGGCCGCGCGGAGGCGCTGGCGCTGGCGGCCGCGGGTGCGGACCTGGTGCTCGGCGACCTCACCGAGAACGACGTGGTGGCCGAGGTCGAGGAGCTGGGCGGCAAGGCCGTCTTCGTCCAGGGCGATGTGTCCGAAAGGGACACCGCGGATGCGTTGACGCGGGCCGCGCTGGATCTCGGCGGCCTGCACATCCTGGTGAACAACGCGGGCGTGCTGCGCGACCGGATGCTCTTCAGCATGTCCGACGAGGAGTGGGATCTGGTCATCAAGGTCCACCTTCGCGGGCATTTCCTGTTGTCCCGCAACGCTGCTGCCTACTGGCGCGCCAAGTCCAAATCGGACGGTGCGCCGGTGTACGGGCGGATCATCAACACTTCGTCGGAGGCGTTCCTGCTCGGCTCGGAAGGACAGCCGAACTACGCCGCCGCGAAGGCGGGGATCACCGCGCTGACCCTCACCAGTGCCCGGTCCCTGTCCCGTTACGGGGTCCGGGCGAACGCGATCTGCCCGCGCGCCCGGACCCAGATGACCGAACAGGTCTTCGGTGATGCCCCATCCGAAGGCCCGGATCCCCTGGCGCCCGAGCACGTCGGCGAGTTCGTCGCCTACCTCGCCGCGCCCGCCGCGGACTCGATCAACGGCCAGGTGTTCGTGGTGCACGGCGGCAACGTGCTGCTGATGGCACCGCCCACAGTGGAGCAACGGTTCACCGACTTCGGCGACATCACCGCGGCTTTCGCGGACCGCGACCCGGCGAGGATGTTCGCCTGCTTCGAGACTTTCCAGGGAGCGTCATGAGGCTGGACGGCAAGGTCGCGATCATCACCGGCGGCGCGCGGGGACAGGGCGCGGCGGCCGCGCGCCGGTTCGTCGAGGAGGGCGCGAAGGTCACCGTCGCGGACATCCGGGACGAGCAGGGCAAGGAGCTCGCCGCCGAGCTCGGCGAAGCCGCGCTGTACCAGCACCTCGACGTGACGTCCGAAGAGGACTGGGCGGCCACCGTGGCCGAGACGCTGTCGAGCTTCGGGCACCTGAACGTGCTGGTGAACAACGCGGGTATCCTGTTCTTCGGGTCCATTGTCGACACCACGCTCGCGGACTACGAAAGAGTGATCAAGGTCAACCAGGTCGGTACGTTCCTCGGCATGCGCGCGGTGGTGCCCGCGCTGATCGAGGCGGGCGGCGGGTCGATCATCAACGTGTCCTCGGTGGAGGGGATGGCCGGGTCCGCGTACCTGACCGCCTACACGGCGAGCAAGTTCGCCGTGCGGGGGATGACGAAGGCCGCCGCGCTCGAGCTGGGGAAGCACAACATCCGGGTGAACTCCGTTCACCCGGGGGCGATCGACACCCAGATGGCCAGCGACGCCATGGGCGGCATCGAGATCGACATGACCAAAGTGGGCAAACGCGTCGCCGGGCTCAAGCGGGTCGGCACCGCCGAGGAGATCGCGAACCTGCAGCTCTTCCTGGCCAGCGACGAGAGTTCCTACTCCACCGGAGGGGAATTCCTCGCCGACGGTGGCGCAACGGCCGCGCACTCCCTAACTTGACCAGACCATGAGTACCACGGGCAAGAGGTCCAAGATCCCCGGCGCGGCCGCGCTGCGCCAGGTCGGCCGGATCTCGACGCTCGCGTGGGAGGTCACCCGGGCGATCCCGAAGCGGCCGTTCCAGTTCCGCGAGTTCATCCAGCAGTGCTGGTTCTTCGCCAGCGTCACCATCCTGCCCACCGCGCTGGTCGCGATCCCGTTCGGCGCGGTGATCGCGCTGCAGCTGGGCTCGCTGACCACGCAGATCGGCGCGCAGTCGTTCACCGGCGCCGCCAGCGCGTTGGCCATCGTGCAGCAGGCAAGTCCGCTGATCACCGCGCTTCTGGTGGCCGGCGCGGGCGGATCCGCGGTGACCGCGGACATCGGCGCGCGCAAGATCCGCGAGGAGATCGACGCCATGGAAGTCCTTGGCGTCAACCCGGTCCAGCGCCTGATCGTGCCACGTGTCCTGGCCGCCATGGTGGTCGCCGTGCTGCTCAACGGCCTGGTGAGTGTGGTCGGCACGATGGGCGGCTACTTCTTCAACGTCATCATGCAGGGCGGCACGCCAGGCGCTTACCTGGCCAGTTTCAACGCCCTGGCACAGCTTCCGGACCTGTGGATCTCGGAGATCAAGGCGGTGCTGTACGGTTTCGTCGCCGGGGTCATCGCGGCCTATCGCGGGCTGAATCCCGCGGCCGGGCCGAAAGGCGTCGGTGACGCGGTCAACCAGGCCGTGGTGATCACGTTCCTGCTGCTGTTCCTGATCAACGTCGTGCTGACCGGGATCTACCTGCGGATCGTGCCGTCGAAGGGGTTGTGATACCCGATGACGACTGTGAAGCCCCGGGACCAGGAGCCGCGCGCGGCCATCCTGGAGCTGGTGGCGCGGCCGTTCAACGGGTTGGAGCACCTCGGCCGGCAGTTGTCCTTCCACGCCAGGGCCCTGTTGTGGGCGCCGCGCACGCTTCGCCGGTACGCCAAGGAGGTGCTGCGGCTGCTCACCGAGGTCAGCTTCGGCACCGGGGCGCTCGCGGTGATCGGCGGCACCCTCGGCGTGATGATCGGCATGACCATGTTCACCGGCACGATCGTCGGCCTGCAGGGCTATTCCTCACTCAACCAGCTGGGAACCGGGGCGCTGACCGGGTTCCTGTCCGCCTACTTCAACACCCGTGAGGTGGCCCCGCTTTCCGCCGGTCTCGCGCTGTCGGCCACGGTGGGCTGCGGTTTCACCGCGCAGCTGGGCGCGATGCGGATCTCCGAGGAGATCGACGCGCTGGAGACGATGGCCGTGCCGAGCATGCCGTACCTGGTGACGACCCGGGTGCTGGCCGGTCTGGCCGCGGTGATCCCGTTGTACGCGGTCGGTCTGCTGTCGTCCTATCTGGCCTCCCGCGCGGTGACCGTCTACTTCTACGGCCAGTCCGCGGGCACCTACGACCACTACTTCCACCTGTTCCTGCCGCCCGAGGACGTGCTCTGGTCGTTCCTCAAAGTGGTGGTGTTCAGCGTGATGGTGATCCTGACCCACTGCTACTACGGCTACACCGCGACCGGTGGACCGGCCGGAGTCGGCGTGGCCGTCGGCCGGGCGGTGCGCGCGGCCATCGTCATGCTGTCCATCTTGGACTTCTTCCTCAGCCTGGCCATCTGGGGCTCCACCACCACGGTACGGATAGCCGGATGATCACCCGGCTGCGCTATCACCTCCTGGGACTGCTGTTCCTGGTGATCATGGCGCTGTTCGTGGTCCTCACCGTCGCGGGCTACCGCAAGGCCTTCACGCCGGTGGTGATGGTCAGCCTGGAGACCGACCACGTCGGCAACCAGCTGCGCGAGGGCTCGGACGTGAAGGTCCGCGGGATGATCGTCGGTGAGGTGCGCGGCATCAAGGCCACCGGCGACCACGCCGTGCTGGATCTGGCCTTGCAGCCGGACAAAGTGGACGTCATCCCTGCCAACGTGTCCGCACGCCTGCTGCCCAAGACGTTGTTCGGCGAGAGGTATGTGGCGTTGCAGATTCCCGCGCAGCCGGACGCGAAGCGGCTCGGCGCGGGGTCGGTGATCACCCAGGACCGCAGCTCGGTGGCCATTGAGCTGGAACGGGTCCTGGACGACGTCATGCCCGTGTTGCAAGCGGTGCAGCCAGAGAAGCTCGCGATGACGCTGAACTCGTTGTCCACCGCGCTGGACGGCCGCGGCGAGCAGCTCGGCCAGACCCTGGTGCAACTCAACGAGTACCTGACCCAGATCAACCCGTCGCTGCCCAACCTCAACGCCGACATCGCCGCCCTGGCCTCGGTGTCCAACAGCGTCTCCGACGCGGCGCCGGATCTGTTGCAGGCGTTGTCGGATCTCACGGTGACCAGCAAGACCATCGTCGAGCAGCAGGTCAACACGCGGAACCTGTTCGCCCTGATGACCAACGCGTCCATCGACCTCGGCAACTTCCTGCAGGTCAACCGGAACAACCTGATCAACCTGGTGGTCACCGCAAAGCCTACGTTGGACGTGCTGGCCAAGTACGCGCCCGAGTACCCCTGCATGCTCAAGCAGATCGCCGACCGCGTGCCGGCGGCCGAGGCGGCGTTCGGCAAGGGCCAGGAACACCCGAACATGATGCGCGTGACCCTGGAGTTCACCGGGAACCGCGGCAAGTACCTGCCCGGAGTGGACACTCCCCGGTTCGACGACAAGCGCGGACCGCGCTGCTACGAACAGGTTCAGCTGCCCGCGGTGTTCCCGCAGTACCCGCCGGGCGGCCCGATCAAGGACGGCTCCACCAAACCACCGCCGCCCAAGCAGACCGGCTCCACCCGGATCATCCCCGGCTCGACCTCCCCGCAGGCCGCCGGTTCGGAGTCGGAGCGGGAGCTGGTGGGGCTGTTGGTCGCGCCTTCGCTGGGAGTGGCCCCCGAAGACGTGCCGGAGTGGACGAAGTTCCTGTTCGCGCCGGTCTACCGCGGGATGGAGGTGACCGTCCAATGAGGAGTGTCGTCGGCCCGATCGTCAAGATGACCATCTTCGCCATCGTCACGATCACCCTGACCGCCCTGCTCGGCGCCACCATCGCGAACAGCAACTTCGGCGGCACCTCGTCCTACAAGGCCAGGTTCACCGACGCCTCCGGCCTCAAGCCCGGCGACGACGTGCGGATCCTGGGCGTCAAGGTCGGCACCGTCGACTCACTGTCCGTTGTGGACGACAAGTACGCCGAAGTCAGCTTCGACATCGACGCGGGCCGGCGGGTCCCGGCCTCGGCCACCGCGATCATCCGATATCGCAACCTGGTCGGTCAGCGGTACCTGGCGCTGGGCATGGGCACCGGGACGACGGCGCTGCTGGAGCCGGGCGGGACCATCCCGGTCGAGCGGACCACTCCGGCGCTGAACCTGACCGTCCTGTTCAACGGCTTCAAACCGCTGTTCCAGGCGTTGCAGCCGGACGACGTGAACAAGCTCGCGTTCGAGATCATCCAGGTGCTGCAGGGCGAAGGCGGCACGGTCGACAGCATCCTCCAGCACACCGCCACGCTGACCTCGACGATCGCGGGCCGGGACAAGGTGATCGGCGACCTCGTGACCAACCTGAACAACGTCCTGGGCACGGTGAACGGCCGCACCGGCGAGGTCAACGACCTGATCCTCAGCCTCCAGCAGCTGGTCTCCGGGCTTTCCGCGGATCGCAAGCCGATCGGCGATGCCATTTCGGCCCTTGGCTCGTTGACCGATACGACGGCCGGGCTGCTCGACCAGGCGCGGCCGGCGCTGAAACAGGACATCGCGCTGCTGGGACCGTTGGCGGAGACGTTGAACAAACAGGAACCGTTGCTGGACGGGATGCTCAAGGGCCTGGAGAACCGTGCCGACACGTTCACCAGGGCGGTGAGCTATGGCAGCTGGCTGAACTTCTACCTGTGCCGGATGTCCGGAACCGTCGGGGTCTCTTCGCTCAACCTGACGCTGAGCCTGTTGCCGGTGCCCTCGACGCAGATGCCGGAGAGGTGCGGCCCGTGAAAGCCTTGAAAGAGCGCAACCAGGCCATAGTCGGCGCGGTCACGCTGGTGACCCTCACGCTGGTGACGCTGGCTGTGTTCTTCTCGGACGACTTGCCGATCATCGGCACGGGCGTCACCTACTCGGCGTACTTCAGCGAGGCCGGCGGACTCGCGGACGGCAACGAGGTACAGATCGCGGGCGTGAAGGTCGGCGAGGTGTCCAAAGTGGCCCTGGCCAAGAACCAGGTGCAGGTGAAGTTCAAGGTCCGGGATGTGAAGCTGGGCGACCAGACCCGGGCCGCGATCAGCATCAAGACGTTGCTGGGCGAGAAGTATCTGGCCCTGGAGCCCGCGGGTACCGGCTCGCAGGACCCGGGCGTGCCGATCCCGAAGACCCGGACCACCGCGCCGTACGACATCACGGCCGCGGTCAGCGATCTCAGCACGACGGTCGGCCAGATCGACACGGCGAAGGTCGCGGACAGCTTCAAGGTCGTCGCGGACACTCTCAAGGACACGCCCGAGCACATGAAGTCGGCGCTGCAAGGGCTGTCCGCGTTGTCCAAGACGATCTCGTCGCGCGATGAGGCCCTGGCGACCCTGCTGGCCAACACGAGCAAGGTCTCGCAGACCCTGGCCGGCCGCAACGCCGAGATCACCAAGATGATCGACGACGGCAACCTGCTGCTGGCCGAGCTGCAGAAGCGCCGGGAGGCGATCAGCCAGCTGCTCAACGGAACCAAGGACCTCGCCGCCCAACTGCACGGGCTGGTCGCGGACAACCGGACCCAGCTGCAGCCGACGTTGCAGCAGCTGGACAAGATCACGTCGTTGCTGCAACGCAACCAGGACAACCTCAGCCGAGGGCTGGCCGCGCTGGCACCGTTCGTCCGGATCTCCACCAACACCACCGGCAACGGCCGTTGGTTCGAGGGTTATCTCTGCGGGTTGCTGCCGCCGTACATCAACCTCGGGCCGGGCAAGACCAACGGGCTGACGATCAACCCGGACGGCTGTCTGCCGCCGATCTCGGGAGGCGGGCGATGACATTCAAGACGCCTGCCCAGCTGAACGCGGCCCGGACCGTCGCAATCGCTTGCGTGCTGGGGCTCCTGCTCGCCACGGGGGTCTGGTGGCTGCTGCGGTCGCCGTCCGGGCTGACCCTCAGCGCGTACTTCGACAAGACCGTCGGCGTGTACTCCGGCTCCGCCGTGCGGGTTCTAGGTGTCCCGGTTGGACAGATCACCAACGTCCAGCCCGAGGGCGACCAGGTCAAAGTGGACATGGTGGTGGACTCGGGCGTGCAGATCCCGGCCGGTGCGCAGGCGATCATCGTCGCGCCCAGCCTGGTCAGCGACCGGTACATCCAGCTCACCCCGGCCTACGACGACGGCCCGGAGATGGCGTCCGGCACGGTCATCCCGCGCTCGAAGACAGCGTCCCCGGTCGAGCTGGATGACCTGTACGCCAGCGTGAACAAGCTGACCACCCAGCTCGGCCCCAACGGCGCCAACCAGAACGGCGCCGTGTCTGACCTGCTGAACTCGCTGGCCGGAACCCTCGACGGCAACGGCCAGAACCTCAACGACACCGTCAAGCAACTCGCCGACGCCGCCTCGACGTTGTCTGACTCCAAGGACGACCTGTTCGCGACCGTGGACAACCTGGGCAAGTTCACCGAGGCACTGGCCAAAAGCGACAGTGCGGTGCACTCCTTCTACGGCAGGCTCGCGGATGTCAGCACATTCCTCGCCGATGACCGCCAGGCCGTCGGCGATGCCCTGAGCGAACTGGGCACCGCGCTGACCGACGTGAAGGCGTTCGTGGGGGAGAACAAGGACCTGTTGTCCGCCAACGTCCAGAAGCTCACCGGCGTCACCAAGGCGTTGGTGGACCAGCGGGCCGCGATCGCCGAGATCCTCGACGTGGCCCCGGTCGGCGCCACCAACCTGATCAACTCCTACGACGCCGCCTCGGGCACGATCGGCGTGCGGGCGGACCTGAACGAGTTCACCCACCCGCCGATCCTGATGGTCTGCCGGCTGATCGAACAGGGCACGCCCAAGTCCGTCCCGCAGACCCTGACCGACATCTGCAAGAAGCTCCAGCCGGTCCTCGACGGCACCCTGAAACTCCCCACGGTCGCTGAGACCCTGCAGTCCCTCCAGCAGGGCAAGTTGCCGCCGCTTCCGGTGCCGTTGCTGGAAGTGATGTCCCGATGAAACGCCTTGCCCTCGCGCTCGTCCTGCTGCTGCTCTCCGGTTGCAGCGTGGGCGGGTTCGGTGGGCTCTACAACACGCCTCTGCCTGGTGGCGCGGACATCGGCGACCATCCCTACAACGTCAAGGCCGAGTTCGGGGATGTGCTCGATCTCGTGCCGCAGGCCAGTGTGAAGGTCAACGATGTGTCGGTCGGCCGGGTGGCGCAGATCGATCTCACGCCGGACAACAGGATGGCGGTCGTCAGCCTGGTGATCAACGGGGATGTCCGGCTGCCCGCCAATGCCTTGGCGGAACTCCGGCAGTCGAGCCTGCTCGGGGAGAAGTACGTTCAGCTGAGGGAACCCGTTGGCGAGGCGCCGCAGGGCGAGCTGGCGGAGGGGGCGGTGGTTCCGTTGAGCCGCACCAACCGCAACCCCGAGGTCGAGGAAGTCCTGGGTGCGCTGTCGATGCTGCTGAACGGCGGCGGCATCAGCCAGCTGCACAACATCATCGACGAGCTCAACAAGGCGCTGTCCGGCAACGAGGCCCAGATCCGTTCGTTGCTGTCCAATGTGAACACTCTGGTCACCAGCCTGGACGGCCAGCGGGACAACATCGTCCGCGCGATCGACGGCCTGAACAAGCTGTCCGGCACCCTGGTCCAGCAGACCGGCAACCTGACCAACGCCCTGGACAACCTCGCGCCCGGGCTGAAGGTCATCGAGGAACAGCGTGGGCAGCTGGTGACCATGTTGCAGTCGCTGGACAAGCTGTCCGGAGTCACGGTGGACGTGATCAACCGCAGCAAAGCCGACCTGGTCGCGGATCTCAAGCAGCTGGAACCGACCCTGCGCAAGCTCGTCGAGACCGGCGACAGCCTCCCGGTGGCGCTGGAGTACCTGGTCACGTACCCGTATCCGTCGTACGCGGTCAACGCCGTGCGCGGGGACTACTTCAACGTGGACGCCAAGCTCAGCCTCGACTTCAGCGAGATGCTCGGCAACATCACCAACTCCGGCCAGACCCTGCTCGCCCCGCCCGGCAAGCCGTACGGCAACAACAACGGCCCGATCCCGTTGCCCATCCAGATCCTGCCGGACCAGGCGCCGCCGGCCGGGTCACCGGCGCCGAACCAGTCGCCGCTGGGCGGCCTGCTCGGGGTTCTGCTGGGAGGCGGCTGATGCTCACTCGTGGTGTCAGGATCCGGATCCTCGCGTTCGTGCTGATCGCGGTGGTCGCGGTCGTCTACGCGGGCGCCCGGTACGCCGGCCTGGACCGGTTGTTCGGGGCAAGCGGTTACGTCGTCACGGTGCAGTTGCCGGACTCCGGTGGCATTTTCACCAACGCCGAGGTCACCTACCGCGGTGCCGCAGTGGGTCGCGTCGGCCGGCTGAAACTCGTGCAGGACGGCGTCGACGTCGAGTTGCAGATGGACTCCTCCGCGCCGGACATCCCGGCCGGCACCAAGGCCCTGGTGGCCAACCGGTCGGCGATCGGCGAGCAATATGTCGACTTGCAGCCAAGTCGAGAAGGCGGCCCCTACCTCGCGGCCGGATCCGTCATCCCGCGTGACCGGACGATGGTCCCGCCGACGGCCGACGCCATGTTGTCCAATTTGGACGGATTCGTGAACAGCGTGCCGGTCGACTCGCTGCGGACCGTCGTCAACGAGCTGAACACGGCCTTCGCGAACGCCGGTCCAGACCTCCAGCGGCTGCTCGACTCGGCGGGCCAGTTCACCACCACGGCCTCCGAACACCTGCCGCAGACCGCGGACCTGCTGCGCACCGGGCGGACCGTGCTGGAACGCCAGCAGGCCGACTCGCAGAAGCTGGCCGACTTCAGCGCCGGCCTGGCCAAGATCTCCGCTCAGCTCAAGACTTCCGACCCGGACCTGCGCAAGCTCATCGACGTGACACCAGGCGTGGCCCAGCAGGTGATCGACATCCTGCGCACGTCCGGCACGGATCTCGGTGTGGTGATGGCGAACCTGCTCACCACGACGACCATCACCACCAGCCGGACGTCCGCGATCGAGCAGTTCCTGGTGGCCTACCCGGTGATCTCGGCGTTCACCCCGAGCACCGCCCCGGACGGCACCGGGCACCTGGGCATCATGCTGAACTTCTTCGACCCGCCGCCGTGCGTGAAGGGCTACGAGGGCACAAAACAGCGCACCGCCAGCCAGACCGACCCGATCCCGGTCAACCGCAACGCCTACTGCGCCGAGCCGCCTAACAGCCCGATCGGCGTCCGTGGCTCGCAGAACGCGCCCTTCGGTGGTATGCCCAAGAACGTGCCGCCACCGGCCCCGCAGGCGCCGGGTGTGCTCGGGATGTCCTCGGGCGGCGCCGGACTGCACAGCATCGGCCAGCTGCTGGGGTTGCCGCAATGACCGTCCGGATCCTGGCCGTGCTCGCCGTGCTTTCCGTTGCCGCGGCAGGAGTCAGTGGCTGGTTCTGGTGGAACTCGTCCACATCGGACTTCGCCGCCGAACGGGACACCGTGCTGTCCGACGGCCAGCGGTACGCGGTCGATCTGAACACTGTGGACTATCACAGCCCGGACTTCGACCGCTGGCGCAACGCGGCGACCGGAGCCCTGCTGGACCGGTTGAACCGCAACCAGGAGAACGACCGGGCCAACGCGGTCGCCAACAAGACCGTGTCCACGGCGAGAGTAGTCACCGCGGCCGTCACGAACCTGAACTCGCACAGCGGGTCGGCGACCATGATCGCGGCACTGGAGATCACCCTGTCCCAGGGCGGTGCGCAGGCCATCCCGAAGATCAGCCGGCTGGACATGGACCTGCAACGCACCGACGCGGGCTGGAAGGTCAGCGGCCTGGAAGTGGTCGGCACATGAAACGCGGGACCACAGCGGGGATCCTGGCCGGAGTGATCGTCCTGTTCACCGGTTTGACCGGGTACTTCACCCTCGCCGGGCCGCCGCGGCCCGCCAACACGGCCCTGGTCGACGTGGCCGCGACCAACGCCGTGACCGACCAGGTCGGCCGCGCGATCCGCACGGTGTTCTCCTACGACCCGTCCCGGATCGACCAGACCGCCGAAGCCGCCAAGGAAGTCCTCACCGGCGCGGCCATGGACCAGTACAACTCCTTGTTCGGCAAGGCGAAAGACAACGCGATCGCCACCCAGCAGGTGCTCACCACCGCGGTCCGCTCGATCGGCGTGATCGACATGCACGACGACGCGGCCCGCCTGCTCGTCTTCGTCGACCGCCAGCTCGTCCAGGGCGACAAGCACGAGTCGGCCGTCGCCCAGCTCATCGTGCACGCCGCCAAGTCGGGCGATACCTGGAAGATCACCGAGATCCAGGTTCTGTAGGCGCGAGCGAGCGGATCGCCGCCCGCAGCCACTGGTGCACCGGGTCGTTCTGCGAGCGCGGATGCCAGGCCTGGCTGATCTGCATGACCGGCAGGGGATCGGGCGTGCGGACGATCTTCAGGTCCAGGCGGGTCTCGACATACTCGGCGAAGGCGGCCGAGAACAGGCAGACCGCGTCCGAACCGGACAACAGGTGCGCGGCGGTGATCGCCGTCGGGGCGATGGCGGTCACTTTTCGTTGCAGGCCATGGGTGGCCAGCAGTTCGTCGTAGGGGCCATAGGATCGGCCGCGCCGTGAGATCGCGATGTACGGATGAGCGGCCAGGCGCTTCCAGGTCGCCTTGCCCCGGGTGAGCGGGTGGCCGGTCGCCACCATCGGCACCCAGGACTCCCGCCACAGTGGTTCCAGCTGGATCTCCGGGCCGAGGTCGTCGATCACGCCGATGTCCAGGTCGATCGTGCCGTCCCGCAGCGGCTGGACGTCCTCCTCGCCCTCGGGCGCGAACCGCAGCCGCAGCCCCGGCACCTCCTCGGTGGCCCTGGCCAGCAGCGGGCCGCCGGTCTGGCTGATCCACGCGTCGTTGGCCCGAACGGTGAACCGGCGCTCCACAGTGGACAGGTCGATCTCGCGTTCGGTGCTCAGCAGCGCACGGGCCTGCTCGACGATCGCGCCCACCTGAGGCGCCAGCGACAGGGCCAGCGGGGTCGGCACCAGGCCACGGCCCGCGCGCACGAGCAGCGGATCGTCCAATGCCCGGCGCAGCCGGCCGAGCGCGCGGCTGGTGGCCGGCGCGGAGAGGTGCAACCGCTCGGCCGCGCCTGTGACGCTGCCCTCGCTCAGCAGCGCGTCGAGGACCGTGAGCAGGTTGAGGTCCAGGTCGGTCAATGTCGCTCCAGGTCGATTGCGTTGGACGCAACTATCGATTGCCAATGATGCACTGGACGCATGTGTGAGTCGATCTTAGCGTGAGAAGGGAGTGCAGAGGAGCCGTACATGAGCGTGATGATTTCAGTGCCACAGCAGGTGAATCGCGGTCTGACGGCGGTGATGGGGCTGTGTGTGGTGCTGGTCACCGGTCTGGTGGCCGCCATCAACCTGGCCATCCCGTCGCTGGCCGCGAGCTCGCTGAGACCCGGGCCGTCGGCGGTGTTGTGGATTGTGGACAGTTACGTCGTCGTTTTCGCGTGCCTGCTCATCCCGGCCGGGGTACTGGCCGACCGCTGGGGCCGCAAGGGAGTCCTGCTGGCCGGGCTGGGTTTGTTCGCCGCCGGGCTGACTTTGTCCGGCCTGGCCTGGAACGTGCCGGTCCTGCTGGCCGGGCGGGTGGTGACCGGGGTCGGCGCGGCGGCCGTGCTGCCGAACACGCTGGCCCTGCTGGTGGCCGTGGCCGCGCCCGAACGCCGGGCGCGCACGGTCGCCGTTTGGTCGTCCATGGCCGGGATCGCCGGTCTCGCGGGCAACGTCGGCGGCGGCGCGGTACTGGCCCTGGGCTCATGGCGGACGCTGTTCTTCGGGCTGCTGCCGTTGGCCGTGCTCGCCTTCGCACTGGTCGCCCGGCTCGCGCCGAAGGTGGGCCGGCATGACCGGCCGGTCGACCTGGTCAGCGCGCTCCTGCTGACCCTGGGCTTCGTCGCGCTGCTGTACGGGATCATCGAGGGACCCGGCCTGGGCTGGGGCCACATCGAGGTGCTGACCGCGCTCGTGGCGGCCGCGTTGCTGTTGCTCGGCTGGGTCGGCTACGAACTGCGTGTCTCGCATCCGCTGGTGGACCCGCGGATCTTCCGGATCCCGTTGGCCCGGGCCAGCTCGCTGGGCGTGACCGTGGTTTTTCTGGGCATGTTCGGCCTGTTCTTCCTCAATGGCCAGTACCTCCAGTACGGCCAGGGGTTCAGCACCCTTGGCGCCGGGCTGGGCCTGCTGCCGATGGCCGGGACGCTCGCGCTCACCCCGCGGCTGAGCCTGGTGCTGGCCAACCGGATCGGTCAGCGCGCCACGATCGCCCTGGGGCTGGTGCTGTTGACCATCGGCCTCGGCGCGTTGTCCACTGTCGGCGCGCACACGCCGTATGTCTTGTATGCGCTGGGCACGATGGTGGCCGCGACCGGATGCGGGCTGGCGATGGCCCCGCTGTCGCACGGGATCATGGCCTCCCTGCCGCACCACCGCGCCGGACTCGGCTCGGGCTTGCAGGGCCTCACACGCGAACTGGGCAGCGCGCTTGGCGTCGCCATCGCGGGCACCGTCGTTACGGCGGTGGGGCGCGGGAACTTCGTCGAGGGGATGGGCGCGGGGCTGCGGGTGCTCGCCGCGGTTGTGCTGGTCAGCGCGGTGATCGTGGTGCTGTGGTTGCCGCGTTCACAGCAGGTGGAGGTCAGCGCTGATTGAGGCCGCGGTGTCCCGCAACGGCCGCAGCAGCTGAGCCAGGACGTCCTCCTGGGTGCCCCGGCTGATGTGGGTGGACACGTTGACAGCGGCCACAACGCGGTCGCCCGCGCCCCGGATCGGCGCGGCGATGGACCGCAGGCCGTACTCCAGTTCCTGGTCGACCATGGCCCAGCCTTGCGTCCGGATCCGGGCCAGCTCGGCCCGCAGCTCGGCCGGATCGGTGATGGTGCGGTCGGTCCGGGCGGGCAGCGGAGCGGCCAGGAACTCCTCCAGCCAGGCCTCGTCCTGCGCGGCGAGCAGCACGCGCCCCATCGACGTGGCGTGTGCCGGGAACCGGGTGCCGACGTCGATCATCACCGTCATGATCCGTTTCGTGGGCACACGGGCGACGTAGACGATGTCGTGTCCATCCAAAATGGACACCGAACAGGACT
>CBIMJO010000068.1:0-14613 GCA_966244135.1 uncultured Actinocrispum sp.
TGCCACCACCGCAGCATAGCGGGGCAGGTTAGGCATACCTAACCCCCGGTCAGGGCGCATTTTGACGCGAAAAAGGCCCGTGGCAACGCCACGGGCCAGTGGATTTTTCGCCACTACCGCCGGTTTTAGTCCCGGTTGTTGTGGTAAGCCTCGGTGACTTCCTTCGGGATACGACCGCGATCGGAAACTTTGTATCCCTTCTTGCGGGCCCACTCGCGAATTGCCTGGTTCTGGTCGCGATCGACCGCCGCCGTGCGGGTCGCGCGGCCCACCGGCGGCCTTCCCGGTGCGCGCTTACGGCCGCCGGAACGCCGGGCGTGATCCACGTAGTCACTCAGGATCTCCCTGAGCTTCTCCGCATTGCCCCCGGACAGATCGATCTGGTACGAAACGCCGTCCAGCCCGAACTCGAGGGTCTCCTCGGCTTCTGATCCGTCAATGTCGTCAACGAGGGTCACCGTGACCTTCTGCGCCATACGTCGCCTCCTCGGGTCAATGCTGGTTGCGGATAGCTGGCGTGACCGGCATGTAATGAATACTCCGTACGCGTAGGCTAGCGCAAATTCTTCGAACAGGCGACGCCGGTTTCATTGCGGGCGAACCTGTGGAACTGGCGATGGTGTCCCGATCCCGAGTCGGGTGAGTGCCATCAACAGCCGGTCGATACCCATTCCGACTCCACCACTGGGTGGCATTCCGTACTCCAGTGCGCGCAGAAAGTCCTCGTCCAACCGCATCGCGTGGTCATCGCGGCCGGGCGCCGGGCCCGGCCTGATCGACGAGTCTTTGCCGTTCCACCACGGGGATCCACCGGTTTGGCCTAACCCGTACCGGGCCGGAAACCGCGAACGCGGAGATCCCGCTTTTTGCGTCACTCCCGGCGTGCCGCGATGCGCACCACCCGTCCGGCTGCGTGACCAGCCGGTCACCGAAAACGGCGTCCACCGCCTGCCTGGTCAGCCCGTATGCGGGCGCCGGCCTGGAGAACTCCGGCATCGCGAACTCGGGCGAATGCGAGGAATCACGTCCCGCATTCCACGAACGGCCGAACGGCCGCACCGCCATGAAGCGGCCCCGGCATGGGCGTTTCCACCTCGGTGAATCCCGGCTGTGGAACGAGTCACGCAATGACCGGACGACTGCCGGCGTTGCGTACCATGCAGCGCGCCCACAGGCGCATGATCAGGTCGGCATAACGTTGCCGCGGTGATTCCCGCCCGCGTTCGCGAGGCCGGGCCGCCCGGCCAAGGGTACAAAGCGCACGGAAAAACCGGGACTGCTTTCCGGCGGGATACCTTGGGAGCGTGAGCACTCCCGAAGCGGAACTGCATGCCCGGCGGGCCGGCTCGTTCGGTGCGCAAGCCGAGGCCTATGCGGAGCACCGGCCCGATTATCCCGACGACGCAATCGGCTGGGTGTTACCGCCCGATGCCGTGCACGTGCTGGACTTGGCGGCCGGAACCGGAAAACTCACCCAATCGCTGGTCGCCCGCGGGCTGCGGGTGACCGCGGTGGAACCCGATCCGGGGATGCGCGGCGAACTGCGGAAAAGGTTTCCGGGCACCGAAGCGCTGGCCGGCACGGCCGAGGACATTCCACTGGCGGATGCTTCGGTGGACGCGGTCCTGGTCGGGCAGGCCTTTCACTGGTTCGACGTGCCGAAGGCGCTGAACGAGATCGGCCGGGTGCTGCGGCCGGGCGGGGCGCTCGGCGCGATGTGGAACCACGAGGACGACCGGGTGGAGTGGGTGGCCCAGTTCGAGGAGCTGGTCCGGCCCCGGGTGAGCCGCGACTGGGCGGCCCGCAACCCCATGCCGGACAAGCACCCTTTGTTCGAGCCGTTCCAGCAGCAGTCGTTCGACCACTCGTTCCGGCGGACCGCCGAGACCCTCGCCGCGACCGTCGGCACGCACTCGCACATGCTCGTGTCCTCCGAGGAGGACCGGGCGGCGATCCTGGCCCGGCTGCACGCCTTCCTGGAGTCCCGTCCGGAGACCGCGGGCGGCGGCGAGTTCGAGGTCCCGCTGCGCACCTTGGTCATGCGGACACACCGGCGCCCCCATCAGAACAGCTAGCGCTGGTTGCGTTCAAACACCAGACGCAGGCCCAGGAGGGTCAGATCCGGGTGGTGGAACTGGATCGTCTCCGACTCGGCCACCACGACCGGGGCGAGGCCGCCGGTGGCGATCACCGTCACCGGGCCGGTCTTGTCGTGGCCCTGCTCGTGCAGTTCCGCGATGATCCGCCGGACCAGGCCGTCGACCTGGCCGGTGAACCCGTACAGGATGCCGGACTGCAGGCATTCCACGGTGTTCTTGCCGATCACCGACCGGGGCTTGGCGATCTCCACCTTGCGCAGCGCCGCCGCCCGCGCGGCCAGCGCGTCCACCGAGATCTCGATGCCCGGCGCGAACACCCCGCCGAGGAACTCGCCCTTGGCGGAGATCACGTCGATGTTCGTGGACGTGCCGAAGTCGACCACCACGCAAGCGGTGCTGTAGAGGTGGTGCGCGGCCAGGGTGTTGATCACCCGGTCGCCGCCGACCTCCTTGGGGTTGTCCACCAGCAGCGGCACGCCCGTGCGGACTCCAGGCTCCACGATCAGCTTGGGCACGCCGTCGTAGTACCGGCCGAGCATCACCCGCAGTTCCCGCAACACGGCCGGGACGGTGGACAGCGCGGATACCGCGGTGACCTTGTCCGCGTTCTCGCCGAGCAGGCCGCGCATGGTCAGGGCCAGCTCGTCCGCGGTCATCCGGGCGTCGGTGCGCATCCGCCAGTCGTGGACCAGGCGTTCACCTTCGTACAGGCCAAGGACGATGTTGGTGTTGCCGACGTCGATCGCGAACAGCACGTCAGGAGTTCTCCAGCAGCGCGTCCAGCATCGCCGCGTCGGCCGTCTCGGCGGAGATCGCGCCGCTCTGCAGGCCGGAGCCCTCGGGCGCGTGCGCGGGGTCGTCGCCCAGGCTGATCGGCTTGTTCTCGGCGTCCACGAACACCACCCTGGGCCGGAACGCGGCCGCCTCGGCGCTGTCCATCATCCCGTAGGAGATCACGATCACCAGGTCACCGGGGTGCACCAGGTGCGCCGCGGCCCCGTTGATGCCGATCACGCCCGTACCGCGCTCGCCTTCGATGACGTACGTCTCCAGGCGTGCGCCGTTGGTGACGTCCACGATCGCCACCTGCTCGCCGGGCAGCAGGTCGGCGGCCTCCATCAGGTCCGGGTCCAGCGTCAGCGACCCCACGTAGTGCAGGTCCGCCTGGGTCACCGTGGCCCGGTGGATCTTCGATTTCAGCATCGTGCGCAGCATGTCCGGCCGCCCCCTCTAGTGCTGCTCCGGCTCGGGTGGTTCGCCCAGCCACAGCGCGGTGTTGTCGATAAGTCTGGTTGTCCCGACCCTGGCGGCGACAAGCAGCCTGCCGTCGCCCCGCTCGGGCGGCGCGCCCAGGTCAGGCGACCGGACGGCCACGTAGTCGACGTCGATGTCCGGGTGCGCGGCCAGCACCTCGTGGGCGGCCTTCTGGACGTCCTCGGCCCCGCCGCGGCCCGCGTGCGCGCCCGCGGTGAGCGCCGCCGACAGCGCGACCGCGCTCTGCCGCTGTTCCTCGCTGAGGTAGACGTTCCGGGACGAGAGGGCCAGGCCGTCGGACTCCCGCACGGTCGGCACGCCGAGCACCCTGGTCTCCATGTCCAGGTCCTTGACCATCGCCTTGACCAGGGTGAGCTGCTGGTAGTCCTTCTCGCCGAACATCGCGTAGTCGGGGCGGACGATGTTGAACAGCTTGTTGACCACCGTCAGCACGCCCGCGAAATGACCCGGCCGGACCGCGCCCTCGAGCTCGTCGCCCAGCGGGCCGGGATGCACCTGGACCTGCGAGCCGGGCGGGTACATGTCCTCGACACCGGGGGTGAAGACGATCTCGACGCGCTCGTCCGTGCACACCTCGAGGTCTTTCTCGAGGGGGCGCGGGTAGCGGGACAGGTCCTCGTTCGGGCCGAACTGCAGCGGGTTCACGAAGATCGACGTGACCAGCACGGTGTTCGGGATGTTGCGGGCCCGGCGGATCAGCTCCCGGTGGCCCGCGTGCAGCGCGCCCATCGTCGGCACGAACGCGATCTTGGTGCCCATCGCGCGCAGGGCACGCGTCACCCGCGCGACCTCCTGCGGGCTGCTGTGCACATGCAGCCGGCCACGGATGAACTGGGGTGCGGTCGTCAACTCACGGCTCCTCGTCAATGGCCTTGAACACATCCGGCGCGAGATCCGGGCGCAGCAGGCCGTTGGCCGCCGCCCGGTCCGCGGTCCTGCGGGCCAGCTCCCGGTAGGCAGGCAACATCTCGGGTGCCTTGTCCCGCAACACTTCCAAGTGTTTCCGGACGGTACCCGCGTCGCCGCGCGCCACCGGCCCGGTCAACGCGCGGTCACCATGACGCAGCGCGTTGTCCAGCGCGGCGGACAGCAGCGGGCCGATCAGCCGCTCGGGGGTCGCGATGCCCTGTTTGCGCAGCAGCTCGACCGCGTCGCTGACCAGGGTCATCAGGTGGTTGGCGCCGTGGGTGAGCGCGGTGTGGTACGCCGCCCTCGCCTGGGACGGCACCCGGACCGGATCCGACCCCATCTCGACGACCAGGGCCTCACCGACGTTCCACGCGGCCTCATCCCCGTCGGCCGCGGTGATCCCGACCGAGCAGGCCGTGATCCGGTCCAGGTCCTCCGGGCGCCCGGTGAACGTCATCACCGGGTGCAGTGCGAGCGGCAACGCCCCATGCTCGGCCGCCGGCCCGAGAACCTCGATCCCATGCGCCCCGGACGTGTGCACGACGATCTGGCCCGGCCGCAGCGACCCGGTGGCCGCAAGACCACGGACCATCCCGTTCAGGGCGTCATCCGGCAACGCCAGCAACACCAGGTCGGCCTTGCTCACCACCTCATCGGGCGGCAGCAAAGGGACTCCGGGCAACATCTCCTCGGCCCGCCGCACCGAGTCCCGCGAGACCCCCGAGGCGGCCACCACCGTGTGCCCAGCCCGCGCCAACGCCGCGCCGAGCACCACACCCACCCTCCCAGCGGACACAACGCCCACTCCGAGACGCGCGGGGCGGCTCATGACAAGTCATCTCCCTTTCGTTCCAGTCCCGATCCCGGGTACCGGACGATTGGCGCGAGGGTAACCGGGCAGAAAAGACACCGCATCATCCAGGTGACCACCACCACCCACCCAACCACCCCCGGATCGTTACCCACCCACGCCGCGACGAGGGTCCCCCGCAGGGGGATCCCCTGCTTTCACGGTCCCACGACGAGGCGACAGTTCGGGGTGGACGGCTTCGGCGGCGAGGGAGTTATCCACAGGGTTCGGAGTTATCCACAACAGCCTGCGGACAGTGGACGACCAGCGGTTTGTGTGCTTCGCGGCGGCCTCCCCAGCGGCGGCTGGGGAAGAACTCGCGCACCCCACGGACACCCATCAACCGCAGCTAAGGCCGGTCTTGCGCGCTACACAACAATTCCCGCGACTACCGCCAAATGGCTGCGCATTACGCCAGCGCCCAAGCACGGACTCCCGTACCTCTTCAACCGAGGCGGCGATACGCGCAGAACCCTTCGACTGCAGGCTAAGCAGGGACTTCCGTGCTGCGCGCCTGCCTACCTCTCTTCAACGAGGCCAGGCAGGGACTTGGACCGTGCGCGTAGAAGCCACCCGTATTGGCGACCGAACAGCCGCCTGCGCGCAGCCAGCCAGTCCGTACAAAGAACTCCCGCAGCGCAGCAGGTCTTCTACACCCGAGCACGGTTGTTCGCCGTATTCGCAGTGGCGCGCAACGCGCACACCGGATCTTCGTGCCCTCTTCCTCCGGTATGGCCTGCCCGGAGGAAGAGGGCACGGTCCCTCACCCTCTGGGTGGCGCTGCCGCGCGGCGAGCGCTCTTTCCGCGCGCCCAAGACAAGCGCTCTTCCACGCCCTCAAGAAAAGCGCATTCTTCAGGAAACCCGCCGAGAAGCCTCCCGAGCAGCAGCCCGACTCCGCCGAACCGCCCCAGCCAGCTCACCCTCCCGCCCATTCCTGCTATTCAGGGCAAAAGCAAGCTCAGTAACAGCAACCTGATACTCCGCCACAGCCACCCCGGCCTCAGCCCCGAACTGCCGCCGAGCCTTGACCCGCCACTCCCGCCGCCGCTTGAGACTGGCAAGGAGCTCAACCTCACTCGGCGCGACCAGCCCCTCCTCAACCAACCCCGGCAGCGCAGCGGCAACGATCTTCTGCTCCCGCTTCCGCGCCCAGTTGACCAGCACGGCAGCCGCGATGAACAACGGAACCATGATCAAGAAGTAGACATTCAGGAAGGTCGTCCCCGACCCCAAAGTCGCAGCGGCATTCCACAAAGCATGCAACCCAACCGCCAGCAAATACCCACCCAAAGGAGCACCGACACGCACAGCCCGCGTCCGCGCCTGCGAAGAAATCCCCAACCCGATACCAGTCATCACCGTGAACAACGGGTGAATGAACGGCGCCATCACCCCGCGCAGAATGAACGCAGCGAGCACTCCAGCGGTAGTCGCAGTCCCAAAACCGTGCTCAACGAATATTCGCCCGAAATAGTAGATGTTCTCCGTGAACGCGAACCCGGCCGCGCACATCCCGGCATAGACGATCCCGTCGATGACTCCATCGAACTCGTGCCGCCGCTTCAACAGAATCGCCAGCACGAACGCGCCCTTGGCGGCCTCCTCAACCAGAGGCGCGGAAACCACCGCACTGATGGTGTCCCCGCCCTGCCGTCCCAGCAACAGGTCGCCCACCGCTTCCGCGGTGTTGTTGATGAGCAGCGCCGTGAGCGTCGCTCCGCAGGCGCCCCAGGCGAACGCCAGCCACAGGAGTTTGGCGGGTTCCGGTTCCCAGCGGTCGATCCACAGGAACACAGCGACCACTGGCACCACGGGCAACAGCGCCCCCGCCAGCCCCACCAGCTCGGCGACTATCCCCACCCGCGCGGTGAGGTAGGCGAACACGCCCAGTCCACAAAGGCTCAGAACTATCAGGCCAAGCACCGGCAACAGAACCGTCAGCCGGCGCGGTGTCGGCCGTTTGGTCACAGCCGGCTCCTCGATCATCACGACCCGAAACCCTATCGGGCGCCCAAGGAACTCGCCCGGAAGCTAGTGCTGTGACCGGATAGGTTCACCGACTCGACGGCCCAGCTTCGCGGTGACATCCAACAGCGCCGGCCGCACGGACCGAAAGACCCAAGTACAACCCGGTACGAGGGCCTTCCGGCCGCACGCCCAGCGGAAACCTGGATCCGCCGATAACACGGCAAACCTATCCGGCCACAGCACTAGTCGTCGTCGCGGCGACGGCGGCGGCGCGGGCTGTCGGCGTTGCCGTAGGCGGCGAGCAGTTCGCTGACGGACTTGCCCTCCGCGTGAGAACCGGTCGGGGGCGGTGGGGCAACGGGTTTGGCGTGGCTGCCGGTGTTCCGCGCGCTCGACATGGAGTCCTGCCAGGACGGAACGTCGTCGGGGCGGCGACGGCGGCCACCGGTGGACGTGCCCGGCTCCTCAACGGCCCGGCGGCGGCCACCGGTCTCCTCGGCGCGGCGACGGCCGCCCGAGTCGGCGGGCGGCGGAGGCGGCGGCAACGGGGTGTCGACGACCCGCGACTCCGGCACGCGCGTCTGGATCGATGGCTGCACCCGGGTCTCCGCAGCCGCGGGCACCATGGGTACGGGCATCTCGGCGGAAGGCTGGCTGCGCGGCGCAGCGGGCGGCGGCATGCGGTTCTCAGGCGGTTTCACGGGCTGAACGCGAGTCTGAGAGGCCGAAGGGGACATAGCGGGACGCATCGGCTGCACACGGGTCTCAGCGGCGGCCGGAGACATCGGCTGAACACGCGTCGGCGGATCCGCTGGGATGGGCGCCTGCACGCGGGTCTCGGCTTCCGGACGCGGCAACGGCTGGCTCTGCTGGCCCTTGGGGGGACGCGGCGGGCGACCCGGCTGCACGGGCGGCTGCGGCGGTTGTTGTGGTTGTTGTGGTTGTTGCGGCGCAGCGGCCTGGCGCTCCCACGACGGCGTCCAGTTCGGATCGATGCCCTCGCCCAGGCTGCGCGCCGAGTCACCGGCCAAAGGGCGCTGGTACACGTCCTGTCGCGGTGGGGTCGTCTGTCCGGGTTGGACGACCGGCTCCCACCAGCCCGAACCAGGATCGGCCGGGTCGACGCGCTCCTCGCGGGTCAACGGCCGCGACTGCTGGCGAACCGGACGCTCCTGCGGCCGCTGCGCCTCACGCGCGGCCGGCCGCTGCGGCTGCTGACGCTGGGTCGGTGGGCGGCGCGGCGCCTGGCGGTCCGCGGGCACGCGGTCCATCAGCTCGGTCTGCTCCGCTGGGATGATCACCTGTTCGCGGGACACCGAACCGGACGACTGGCTGGGGCTGAGCCGTTTCACCTGGGACTGCCGGGAGATCTGCGGGGCCTCGTCGCCGAGCGACCGCATCCGGGTCGCCTGCAGCGCGAGCCGCTCGACCAGCACCTCCCCGCCCAGCAACCCCTGCAGCGTCTCGCGCAGCGCGCCCAATTCGGTGCGCAACGCGGCGATCTCGTTGCTGGACTGCTCCTCGGCCTTGCGCTTGGCGTCGGCCTCCAGCTCCAGCTCGTACTCCCGGCGGGCGGCGATCTCGCGCTCCAGTTCGAGCTCGTAGATCGCGCGCAGCTCGGCGGAGTTGTCGGTCTTGTCGGTCACCTGGCGGCGGAACCGGGCGGCGAGGAACGCGCCGACCAGGGCGGCCCACAGCGCGGCCACGATCCCGAGTTTGAGGAACCGGGCGTCGTCGCTGAACACCAGGACGAGCGTGGCACCGAGCCCCAGCACCAGTGCACCGCCCAGCAACAGGCGCGCCGTGCTCGGCACCCTGCGGCCTTCGCGCGGCGAGGGCGCACGGCTCGTCATGCCCTACACCGTACCGGGCAGTTACAAGGTCGAGACCAAGTCGTGTCGGTTCAAAAGTTAAATCCGCGTTGAGCAGCGATCAGCGGTCGCCGGGATCGTCCGGGTCTTTGGGCGTCCGCAAGCACTGCTCCAGCCACAGTCCCGCGCCGATCAGCACGGCCGCACAGACGATGCCGATCACCGAACTGGTGGTGTCATTCGCCGCGGCAACGATGTCCGACCGCCTGGGCAGGACGTAGACGAGCACGCCCAGCCAGGCACCGAGCATGATCGCGCCCAACATGGACGATGCCTTGGCCAGCGCCACCGCCCGTGCCGCGGCAAGCGCTTGCACCGGGCGGCCGGTCTTCGACCGGATCCGCGCACGCAGCGAGAACCCCAGCACCACATCGATGACGGCGATGACCACCAGGGTCACACCGGCCAAGGTGGGCAACGGCGGCAGCGAACCGTACGCCGACCGCATGATCAGGTACAGCACGATCCCGGCGACCAGCCCGGCGGCGATCAGGTCGCGCGGCTTGGTGAACCTCACACCGCCTCCAGCTTCAGGTCCTCACGCCGCCGCACACCCGCGATCTCGCCGGCGGGCAGTGCGGCCACCAGGTCCGCAATCCTGCCGTGCCCGGGAAGTTCGGCGCCGGGCTGTACCTCCAGCCACGGCACCAGGACGAACGCCCGCTCGTGCGCACGCGGATGCGGCAGCTCCAGCGCGGGATCTTCGCTGGTCACGCCCGCGACGGCGATCACGTCGACATCCAGCGTCCGCGGTCCCCAGCGGACTTCACGAACCCGGCCCGCCGCGTTCTCAAGGGTATGCGCGCGATGCAACCAGCCCCATTCGTCGACGTCCTCATGGGACACGACGACGATGGCGTTGAGGTAGTCGTCCTGGTCGGTGACGCCCCATGGCGCCGTCTCGTAGACCGAAGACACCGCCAGCACGGGCAGACCGTCCACAACGGACTGCAGGTGGCCGAGGCGATCGCCCATGTTGGACCCGATGGACAGCACCGCCGTCGTCATTCGCGCTCCCGGCGCACGGTCACGGCGACATCGGCGAACGTCAACGGGATCGGCGCGGATGGCTTGTGGACAGTCACTTCCACCGCGGTCACGCGCTTGTCGGTCATCACGTCACCGGCGATCTCGGCGGCCACGGTCTCGATCAGATCGCGTGCGGGACCGGCAACGATCGCGGCCGCGCGCTCAGCGAGTTCGCCGTAGTGCAGCGTTTTGGTGAGGTCGTCGGTCTCCCCGGCCTCCGCCAGCGAGAGCCACGCGGTGATGTCGACCAGGAAATCCTGGCCGTCGCGTTTCTCGTGCTCGAAGACGCCGTGGTTGCCACGCACACGCAGACCGGTGAGCGTGATCCGATCAGCCACAAGTCCCCCATTCGGCGACAACCCGCACGGCGTCCCGCGACCGCGCCACATCGTGCACCCGCACGCCCCACACGCCCTTGGCCGCCGCCAGCGTGGAAATCGCCGCCGTGGCGTCCTCACGGCCGTCTGGCGGCCTCGGCGTGCCGTCGGCGTCCGCCAGCAGCCGGCCGATGAAACGCTTGCGGGACGCGCCGACCAGCACCGGGAAGCCCGAACCGATGAACACGTCCAGGTGACGCAACAACGCCCAATCGTGTGGTGCTTCCTTGGCGAACCCCAGCCCTGGGTCGATGACGATCGCCTCTTCGGGGACACCCGCCTGGATCGCCGCGTCGACGCGCTGGTTGAGCTCGGCCCCGACCTCGCCGACCACCACCCCGTAGATGGCCCGGGAGTTCATGGCCTTGCAGTGGCCACGCCAGTGCATGAGGATCCACGGCACCTTGGCGTCCGCCACGACCCTGGCCATGTCCGGGTCCGCGAGCCCGCCCGAGACGTCGTTGACCACAGTGGCCCCGGCCTGCAGCGCCGCCTCGGCCACACGCGCCCGCATGGTGTCCACACTGATCCGGACGCCCGCGCCGGACAGTTCCTTGATCACCGGCTCGATCCGGGCGATCTCGATCTCCGGCTCGACCCGTTCCGCGCCCGGCCGCGTCGACTCCCCGCCGACATCCACCAGGTCCGCACCCAGCGCCCACATCTCGTGCGCGTGGTTCACCGCGTCGTCCACCGAGAGGTAGCGGCCACCATCCGAGAACGAGTCCGGGGTGACATTCAGGACGCCCATCACCACGCAGCGGCCCGGGTCGGGCAGCAGCCGGTGAGTCATCTGCGCACCTTGATCAGGTCCAGCGCCTCGGCCCTGGACGACGCCGAGGTCTTGAAGATCCCGCGCACCGCCGACGTCGTCGTCCGCGCCCCAGGCTTGCGGATCCCCCGCATCGACATGCACAGATGCTCGGCCTCGACCACCACGATCGCCCCACGCGGCTGCAGTGAGCGCACCAGCGAGTCGGCGATCTGCGAAGTCAGCCGTTCCTGCACCTGCGGTCGTTTCGCATAGGCGTCCACCAGCCGCGCCAGCTTGGAAAGCCCGGTCACTTTCCCATGCTCATTGGGAATGTAACCAACATTCGCGACCCCGTGGAACGGCAGCAAATGATGCTCGCAGTTATGTGTCAGGTGTCCCGCCACCAAAAAAGTCGGATGCGGGTCGCAGGTGAAACTGTGCACGGTGGCCGGGCCGGGAATCGGCTCGACCGACTCGACCCCGGCCCATTCCGACTCGGCCAGGGCGGTCCGGTGCGAGTCCCGCGCGAAGCCGTGCCGCCGGAACCAACCGTCCACAGTGGACGCACCGCCGGCCATGGCGAGCACTGGACGGACAGCACCGCGGGGCTCGGTCCATTCGATGGCCGTCCCGGCGACGTCCTTCGCCTCCAGCCACCCGGCCGGCGTCGCGAGCGGGTGATCCGGCGTCACCCGGAACCGGCCCTTCGCGGTCGTGACCTCGACCAGCCTGGGAGCCGTCCGGGTGGTGACACCGACGACCGTGGTCTCGGTCAGGCGGCCGTCCACCAGCGTCCGCAGCCGGTCCCCGGCGACGACATCGCGGGCCGCGACCGGCCCGTCCACGCCGTCGGCGGTCTGCTCACCCGGCAGGCAGTACGAGTACATCGGGATGTCCGTGACCAGGACGAGCTCTTCGTGGCTCTCGTCGAAGGTCTTGGCCAGGACCGTGTCCGGATCCATGTACAGACCGGCGAACATCTCGCGGTAGGCACGGGCGACCCGGGCCGGGGTCTCGGCGAGGCCTTCACGGTCGGGGTCCTCGCCGCAGGCCAGCAGCAGCTCGCGGACCGCGTTCTCGGCGCGCACCTGGTCGAATACAGGCCGAACGGAGTGACCGCTCGCGGCCACTCCGTTCGGGGAGAGTTCGTTGCTCAGCTCTTGCCGTCCCGCTCGTCCGGGTCCTGCTGGGGGGACGTGGCGGGCCGCCAGCCGGGGGGCGCCCCGTAGTTGGGCGGGCCACCGGCGCGCTTCTCCGGGCTGTAAGCACCCGTCGACGGCGGGTTGTACGTGCCGGTGACCGGCGGGCTGTAGGAGGACGGGGGCAGCCCGTTGGGCAGCGCTCCGTTGTTGGCCTCCTTGGGCAGGTCCTTGGCCCCGCCCACGGCACCGACGGGGGTCGGCTCCGGCTCCTCCTGCAGCGGCGGCCACGGCTCGCCGCGCTCCATCGCCAGCTCACCGCGGGTCTTGACCGGCGGCTTGTCGGACGGGACGCGCTCGCCGAAGTCGTTGAACGCGGTGATCCGGGGCCGCTTCTCCACCCGGGAGAAGATCCGCTCCAGGTCCTTGCGCTGCAACGTCTCCTTGTCCAGCAGCTCGACCACCAGGTCGTCGAGGACGTCGCGGTAGGTGTTGAGCACCTCCCACGCCTCGGTGTGGGCCGCCTCGATCAGCGCCCGCACCTCCTCGTCGATCTCGTGCGCGACCTCCAGCGAGTAGTCCGGCGCGTGGCCCATCGACCGTCCCAGGAACGGGTCGCCCTGGTCCTGGCCGTACTTCACGGCGCCCAGCCGGGCGCTCATGCCGTACTCGGTCACCATCGCCTTGGCGATCTTGGTGGCCTGGTCGATGTCCGAGGAGGCACCGGTGGTCGGCTCGTGGAACACCAGCTCCTCGGCCGAACGCCCACCGAGCGCGAACACCAGCCGCGCGATCATCTCCGAACGGGTCATCAGGCCCTTGTCGTCCTCGGGGACGACCAGAGCGTGCCCGCCGGTGCGCCCACGCGGCAGGATGGTCAGCTTGTAGACCGGCTCCAGGTCCGGCATCGCCCACGCGGCCAGCGCGTGCCCGCCCTCGTGGTAGGCGGTGATCTTCTTCTCCTTCTCGGAGATGATCCGGCTCTTGCGGGCCGGACCGCCGATCACGCGGTCCACCGACTCCTCGAGCGCGAGGCCGTCGATCATCGTGCCGTTCTGGCGGGCGGTCAGCAGCGCGGCCTCGTTGAGCACGTTGGCCAGATCCGCGCCGGACATCCCGACGGTGCGCTTGGCCAGCGCCTGCAGGTCCACGTCGGCCGCCATCGGCTTGCCCTTGGAGTGCACCTCGAGGATCTTGCGGCGGCCGGTCAGGTCCGGCGCGGAGACCGGGATCAGCCGGTCGAACCGGCCCGGGCGCAGCAGCGCCGGGTCGAGGATGTCCGGCCGGTTGGTCGCGGCGATCAGGATGATCCCGCCGCGCGCGTCGAACCCGTCCATCTCGACCAGCAGCTGGTTCAGGGTCTGCTCGCGCTCGTCGTGGCC
This sequence comes from uncultured Actinocrispum sp., assembly GCA_966244135.1. GTDB lineage: Bacteria > Actinomycetota > Actinomycetes > Mycobacteriales > Pseudonocardiaceae > Kibdelosporangium. Next base: position 13,656 of record CBIMJO010000068.1, read on the forward strand.
ACCGCCGAGGCCGGCGCCGCGCTGGCGGCCGACCGCGTCGATCTCGTCGACGAAGATGATGCACGGCGCGTTCTGCTTGGCCTGCTCGAACAGGTCACGGACGCGGGAGGCACCGACACCGACGAACATCTCGACGAAGTCCGACCCGGAGATCGTGTAGAACGGCACGCCGGCCTCACCGGCGACCGCACGCGCCAGCAGCGTCTTGCCGGTTCCGGGCGGGCCGTAGAGCAGCACGCCCTTCGGGATCTTCGCGCCGAGCGCCTGGTAGCGGCCGGGGTTCTGCAGGAAGTCCTTGATCTCGTAGAGCTCTTCGACGGCCTCGTCGGCACCGGCCACGTCGGCGAACGTGGTCTTGGGCATGTCCTTGGACAACTGCTTGGCCTTGGACTTGCCGAAGTTCATCACCCGGTTCCCGCCGCCCTGGACGTTGTTCATCATCCAGAGCAGCAGCAGGCCCAGCAGCACCAGCGGGATGGCGAACAGCAGGATCTGGGAGAGGAAGGACTCCTGTGTGACCTTCGTCTCGAAGTTCACGTTGTTCGTCCGCAGCAGGTTGAACACGTCGTCGCCGGCCGTGGCCGGGAAGGACGTGAAGATCTGCCGCTGGCCGTCGGCCTTGCTGGGATCCTTGAGGGTCAGCTTGAGCTGCTGCTCCTTGTCCTCCAGCGTCGCCTTGTCAACGTTTCCCGGGGTGACCTGCGTGATCGCCTGTGTGGTGGAGACCTGCGAATAGCCACGGGTGTCGTCGAAGATCGTGCTGAACGCGAGGTACAGCAGGAATACCGCCAAGATCCACAGCAGCGGGTTTCGGAGCAGTCGCTTGCGGTCCAATTCACTTACGGCCGCCCGGCGGCCTCGACCCTCCCTGGCTTGCTTACCGGGCCGTGGCAACCCCACAGCCCATACCGGCGGGACAATCCGGTCCAACCAGCGTACCGCCCCTATCCAACGCCGT
>CBIMJO010000069.1:0-14603 GCA_966244135.1 uncultured Actinocrispum sp.
CGCTGCTCGCCACGAACGCGCGACGATGCGCCTCGCGCGGCCCGCCACGGTGGGGCACACGCTGCAGTTCGCGGACGGCTCGGTGGTCCGCGCCGATCTCGTCGTCGGCGCGGACGGCGCATGGTCGAGGATCCGGCCGCTGCTGACCCCGGTGAAGCCCGGCTACACCGGCATCACCGTGGTCGAGATGCGCCTGACCGACGCGGTGACCAAGCACCCCGAGGCGCTCGCGCTCACCGGGAGGGGCAGCTTCTTCGCACTGTCGGACAACAAGTACATCGGCGGGCACGGCGGGAACACCATCGCGTTCGGCTGCGGCCTGCGCGTCCCCGAGAACTGGGTCGCCGACAGCGGTATCGACTGGCACGACCCGCAATCCGCCCGTGCGGGGCTGCTGCGCGAGTATCCCGACTGGGTTCCGGCCCTGACCGACCTGATCCGCCAGTGCGACGACAGCGCCATCTGGCCCCGGCCGATCTACGCGCTGCCGACCGGTCTCACCTGGGAGCGGGTCCCTGGCGTGACCCTGGTCGGCGACGCCGCGCACCTCATGTCGCCGTTCGCGGGCGAAGGCGCCAACATCGCGCTGATCGACGGCGCCGATCTGGCGCGCGAGATCCTCAACAGTTCCGACGTCGAAACCGCGCTCACACGCTACGAGAAAACGATGTTCCCGCGCGGCGCCACATCGGCCGCGGCCTCGCAGAAAGGTCTCGACATGATGTTCGTCGACGGCCGCCCGATAAAGATGATCTTGTTCTTCAAGAGCATGTCCGTCGTTTCGGCCCTGGCCACACCGTTCGAGCGCCTGTTCGCCGGCAAGAACAAGGAGAAATGAGACATGCCGACCACCGGGACGACCAGCCGGCTGGACGCCAACCTGACGCTGGGCGCCGTCGAACTGACGGTCGCCGACCTGGACCGCAGCCTGGACTACTACACGCGATCCATCGGCCTGACGATCCTCGACCAGGAGGCGGGCAGTGCGTGGGTGGGAGTGCCCGGACGGGTGCTCGCCGTCCTGCGGGAACGGCCCGGTGCGGGCCTTCCCCCGGCGTCGAGCCCGGGGCTCAGCCACTTCGCGCCCCAGGTGCCGACGCCCGCCGACCTGGCCCGGTTCGTGGAGCACTACACGGCCGAGCACTCCGAGTTCGACCTGGTGAATCACACCGTCGCGCACTCGTGCTACGTCACCGACCCGGACGGCCATTGCGTGGAAGTCACCTGCGCCCGCCCGCGCGAGGAGTGGCGCTGGCAGGGCGACCAGCCGGCAGTCGTCGCCGATCCGATGAAGCTGGAGGACTTCACCGCCGAGCCTGGCGCGGACGAGCCGTTCACGGGACTGCCTGTGGGGACCGAGATGGGGCACGTCCAGCTCAAGGTGACCGACGCCGAGCTCAAGGCCACCGAGCCCTTCTACACCGACCTGCTCGGCTTCGAGGTCCAGGGCAGGCTGGGGACCATGTTCCTCGCGATCGGGGTGGCCGACCACCGAGCCCTGCTCGTCCTCACCAACCGGTTCAGCCCCGACGGAGGACAACCCGCCCCCGAGGACACGGCGCACCTCGTCGGCGTCGACCTGCTGCTGCCCACGGCGAAGGACGTGCGCGCACTGGCCGAACGGCTCGCCGCGGCCGACTATCCCCACGCGCTCCCGGCGGACGTGCTGAAAGTGCGTGACCCGTCAGGAAACTTGTTGCGCTTCAACGCGAACACCATCTGATCAGTCGCCGCACGCGGGTGACCTGCTGAGGTCCAATCACAGCGGCAGCCGGTTCTCATGCTCGTCGCGACCATCGACGACCGGACAGGTCCGCTCGATCGTGCCGCCGAGAACGCGTTCTCATCGGCATGACAGGGCGTCGTCGCGCCAGGTGCGTGCACGTCGATCGGACTACAGCGACCGCTTGAGGGCCGGTGGGAGCAGCGTGTGGGAGCAAGATGGGAGCCGTTGGATGCGTACAACTGCGCTGAACCGCATCCAACGGCTCCCAACCGACCTATCCCGACCTGCAGGAGTCATGTTTCCGCAGGTCAGAGGGTTTGCTGATCTTAGTTGACACGGTGGAGGTCACCGGTTCAATCCCAGTACCGCCCACCAGCAAGTTCTAGCTGGTCAGACGGCCTGTTGACGATCATCGTCAGCGGGCCGTTTCCCGTCTGTGGGAGCAGCATGGGAGCAACCGATCTTGACCACACTTCCATCCGGGTAGAGGTCATCCCAGATCACGCTCACAAACTGCTCCCACCGGGTCTGCATACCGCGCAGCATCGCCTCGATCATCTTTCGGGTGATGTGCGAGTAGATGCCGGACACCCCCTTGTACTTGTGCCCCATCTGGCGATGCTGCATGACATCCGGGACACCATCCTCGATCAACCACGTCTTGAAGGTGTGACGCAGATCGTGAAAGTGCATACCCGGCTGGATCGGCGCCCACCCGAGTTCGACCGGCGATGCACACCGCCATCCGTACCGGTGAACACGAACCGCGCTTCCGGCTGACGCCGACGCAGCTCGATGAGCGCCTCGACGAGGAACCCCGGCAGGTACACCGTCCGGATACTGGCCGGGGTCTTCGGCGGCCCGAGCCGCAACCGCCCCTTGATCTCGTGCAGAGCCCCGACTTCCGGGTCGATCACGATCTCACCGGTGTCCACATTGACCCGCGACCACTGCAACCCACACAACTCACCCCACCGCATCCCCGTATAGGCAGCAGCCGTAATCAACACCGCATTGGGACGCGAGGCACGCGCCGCCACAGCATCCACCTCATCCGGCGTCGCATGTAGACGCTCCGGCCGGTCACCGACATTGACCCGCAGCCGCCGGCACGGGTTCGAGCCGATCAACTCCTCATCCACCGCCTCACCGAGGATCATCGACAGCAACGTCACCACATCCCCGACACTGGACTCCGACAACGACCTGCGCAGGGTCTTCACCCACCCCTTCCCCACAATCCGCTTCACGTCCCCCAGCGCGACATCACCGAACCGCGGCAGGATGTGATTACGCAGATGCGTCTCGTACTTGGGGCGGCATTCTCCACGAGTATCACCACGCCGCCTGACCAACGCGGACGACATTTTTCGGCAAGCGCACCACCAGTTGCCGGATCCGGCGCAGCTCACGCCATACAACTTGACGCGCGGCCGGATCGTCTTCTGGTACCGGAACCAGCAGCCGACAGGCACTTCCGTGACCGGGACCCAACGGCTGCTCGATCGATGCCCACCGTCCCCGACCGGGTGGTCACGCCATCCCGAACGGCCGAATCGTCACACCGGATGGGCATTCCGCTTGTATTTGCCGCCGCATGGTGACGGCTTCCGGGGCGGAGATCGCGTCGAAGATCTCCGCTGCGGTCGTCCACCATAGGTGGGCGTCGTCTGTGGCAGTGGCAGCGGCGGCTATGTCACCGAGTACCCGGGCCGCTCGCGCTTCGCACAACAGGTGCCCAGCGCGGCGGTGCATTGCCAACGCTTCGTTCGCGTGTAGCTCGGCAAGGGCAAGTTCTCCTGCGCTCAACTTGGTCATTGCCAACTCGGTCAACGCTTGCCCGGCGCGCCAGACGCGCCCGGATTTCCGTGCGAGCCCCAGCGCGTCCCCCGCCCGAGCCGCGGCTTCGACGAGTTGCCCGCTGAGCCGGTGATACCGGGCGAGCCCCAGCATCGCTCCGCACTGGTGCCTTGGGGTGCCCGTTGCCCTGGCGAGGTTGAGCGCGTGTTCGTGCGCCTCGACGCTGTCGGTCAACCGGCCTTGTCCTGCCAAGGCCTCACCGAGGTTGTTCAGCAACGAACATTGCACCACTCGGTCGGACTGGCGCTGCACGATGGGCAAGGCGTCGTGGCAGACCTCGATGGCCTCGTGGTAGCGCCCCGCGGCGCAGTGCACCGCTGCCAGTGTGTTGAGCACGCGTGGCCATTCGGGGATTTCCCCCTCTCGGCTCACCAGCTCCGCGATCGATTCCAGGTAGTCGACCGCCACACCGAGCCGCCCCGCCTCCAGAGACAGTTGCGCCAAGCTGATCGCGCTGGAATTCTGGCTGGTCAGCGAGCCTATTTCGCAGTGGATCGTCAGTGCCTCGGTGAAGCAGGCCTCGGCCTGGTCGAGCGCGCCGTGCCAGAGGAAGCCGATGCCCAGATTGTTCAACTGCCTGCCCTGCAACGCCCGCAGCCCATGTCTTCGGCTGAGCTCGAGCGAGCGGTGCGCGCAGGTGAGAGCCGTGTGGATCTCACCACGCTCGCCGTGGGCGACACTGCGTTCGGTGAGAGCGGCTGTCTTACCGTACGGCCAGTTCGCCGCCACGCTGAAGCCGGCGGCCCGTTCACAATGGTCGATCGCCTCCTCGTAGCTGCTGAGGTGCGTGCAGGTGCGAGCCAGGTTGAGGTGCGCACTGGCCATCACTCTCGGCCCGGTGGCCGGGTGTGCTGCCCGGGCGGCGTCGAGCATGGCCCGCGCCGCCGACATCCGGTCCAATGTGTACCCACGGACGTGCAGGTATCCCATGACGGCGTCCGCCATGACCCAGCCGGTCTGCGGAGCCATGCCCGCGGCTGCCCAGTCGATGATCGCGAGGATGTTCACTCGCTCGCCGTCCAGCCAGTCCAATGCCTCGCCTGCGCTGCTGAACGCGTGCGACACCAGTCCAGCCGGCAGTGGCAGGTGCGGTAAGTGAGGGTCCACCAAGCGAGCCGCGCCATCCACTTTGGACATGTACCATTCGGTGAGCCGCGTGCTGGCCGCGTCTCTGGCCTCTGCGGTCTCCTCTTTGCGGACACGTTCCCCGGCATAGTCGACCAACAGGTCATGCATTGCAAACCGGTCCGGTTCGGATTGTTCGACCAGGTGTGCGCCGACGAGCAGGTCGAGCAACCGGTGCGTGGACGGCTCGGGCAGACCGACGAGAGCCGCCACCGCGGCCAGCGACATCGTCGGGCAGGGAATGACGCCGAGCAGGCGGAAGATCCGGGCGGCGTCGTCCGGCAAGGCCCGGTACAAGAACGCCGAACAGATCCTCGTCCTCGATGACGGTGAGATCATCGCCAGCGGCACCCACGACCAGCTACTGGACGTCGACCACTACTACCGCAACCTTGCGGCGAGCTGAACGAGAAACGGCCACGTCACAGCCGATCCGCCCTGCTAAGACCGCGTCTCATCTGGGGTTGTTGTGGGTGAGCACTCCAAGGTCCGTTCGATGACGTACCGGTAACGCCCCAGCTTCTTGGGCGACTCGATGCCCCGGCGGGCGATCCGGGCGATGATGCCCCGCCGGCGCAACGCCTTGCGGCAAGCCGGATAGTCGTAGCCCTTGTCCGCGTGCAGCTTGCGCGGCAGTCGCCGAGGCCTGCCGGCAGGCCCCTTGACCGGGGCCACGGCATCGACGATGGCCTCCAGTTCCAGATGGTCGTTGCGGTTGGCCGCCAGTCGATCGCCCTGGCCGAGCCTGGCAGATCCAGCATTGCCTGGTGTAGCCGGACGAACACGTCCGCCTCGAACCACTCGGTGAACCGGCGATGCGCGGCCGGGTTGCTGACCCGAATGACGCCGTAACGCCGACCAGGCACATCCGGTCCGCGGTGCGTACAGGATGGCTGCCAGCACTACCCGGTCGTCCAGGCGCCGCCGACCTCCGCACTGGTGGCATTGCGGCGCATCGCGCAGCAACGGCTGCGCCCCGCGTTGCCCACTGAACTAGTCGACGTCCTCGTGCGTATCACCTGAGCGAATGCCGCATCTTCCTAGTGTGGTACCGAGGAGGGAGGGGGCTGCGGAATGACACGAGAGTTGCGAGACCTGGCCCGCGGGTGGCTGCCGGTGTTGTCCACGCAGCTGCGTGCGGACCTGTCACTGGCCATCCCGCACCATGACGACGTGATCGTCGTGTGGCCGGACGGACCGCAGACAGTCTCACCAGCCGCACGCCTGCTCTTGGCAGCATGCGTGATCCCGGACGACCCCGTCCACGCCAAGGGCTACGTCATCGACACCAACGCCGTCGCTGTCACGGTCCGCTCGCCCCACGGCGAGGTCACTGCCGCCCTTACCGCAGTCCTCCCACCCCACCGGCGCCCGGGCGCCGTCGTCGCCGGACTGCAAAGCGCCGCACGGCTTTTCGGCGCCACACTCGCCCTGCAGGCTTGCTAGACACTCTGGAGATATGCCCCAGCCCGACACCGAATCCCTCAGCACACCGTGGCTACCCGTGGCGTCGCCAGGATCGGAGTCGCGAGCCTGCTCACGAAATCCCCACCGCATCGCTGCCCAGCCTGCTGACCAGCACGCTTGGCGCACCCGCCGCGGCACTTGGACTGATCGAGGGCATCTCCGTGGGTCCGGCCGGGACCATCCGCCGCCGGACGGTCGTGGTGGGCGCATACACCGCTACCTCCGTGCCCACGTCCCTCACCGGGGAATCCACTGCCTGCCGCACCATCCTGACCGCGGCCTCCACGCCCCGGCAAGCCCGAGCGCTCTCGCAACAGCGGCTGGCCACATTGCCGAAGCTCTGCTTCACGAGATCGCGCACGTCCTGCTCGCACACGTCGACCCCGACAACTACATCGTCGAGGAGATCGACGACCCGCAATCAGCCCACAGCGCACATGAAAAGCAAACCGACGACGCCGCAGGAGACCTACTGTTCCCCGACGGACCCCCACGGGTTCCGGCGCGGATCAGCGGGCCGTGGGTCGACCAGGTCGCCGCTGAGCTCGGCGTCCCGCGCATCATCGCCATCGGCCACCTCCAGCACCTGCGTCGCCTCGACTGGCGCACCACGCTGGCGAAGAACGCACCGTCGGTCAGCGACGCCCTGGAGTCATGGGAGTAGTCGCCGAGCCTCTGAGAAGCGCGAAACTCGGGCCCGGCCGATCGGCGTCCCATCGGCCACGGCCGCGCGAGCTGGCATCGCCAGGTCGCAGCACCAGTCGTCCGCACATCGGCATGTGCGTGTGTCCTTTGTGCTCACTCGTGAGGTGACCTCTTCGCGGCGGACCTCCGATCTTGCTAGTTGTCAAGCGGCGGCGGGTTGAGCGCCCTGCAACCACCGTCCACCGTGGCCCGACGAGGGCATCGCACGCCTCACGGGCGTACAACGCTCGCCAGAGCAGTGCGACGCCACGTACACCCCGCCAATGGGCCACTGCCCGTGCGGTCCACTGTGGACGAAACACAATCACCGGCACCGCAGCGGGTGCCCTGGCACGACGGCATCGGCGCGACCCATGACCGCCCCGGGTGGCGGGCCGAGGCCGACGGTGTCATCGCCCTCGTGCTGGACGGCTGCGCCGGCCGCACTCGGGCGACAGTCAACGCGAGCACCTGCCGGCGAGGTGACATGGGAATGTCTTTTGATCAGCGAGAAGTGGGCGTGGGCCTACACCGGGTTGCCCGACTTCAGCCAGTCCACGTAGTCCGCGATACCCCGCTGGACGTCGTACTCGGGTTGGAAACCGGTGTCCTCGCGTAATCTGCTGATGTCGAGGTAGATGTCCTCCCCTGGGCCGTGGGGGTCGTGGCCGTCCGGCAGGTCGATCCGGGCGCCGGGGATCACGTCCTTGATCGCGGCCACGAATTCCTTGTTCCTGATGGGACGGCCGGAGCCGATGTTGTAGACACGATGGTTGAGCGTGGGAGCTGTCTGCAGGAGCGCGATGGCCCGGCCGCAGTCTTTCGAGTAGCACCAGTCGATGCCGTCCTCGGCGTAGGGACGGAACTGCGGAGAGAATTCCGGCGGCTGGCCGCTGACCGCCGCGTGGACGAGCCGGCCGGCAACCGCGAAGCTCGACCCCAGGTTGTGACAGAACGGGCCGTACACACCCGCGATCCGGTGATTGACGACTTCGAAGTCGGCGCGGGCGGCCACGAAGCTGGACAACAGTTCCGAGGTCTTCTTCATCAGCTCGAACGGCAGAGTCGCGGTCATCGGCAGCCGCACGTCCTCGCGCAGCGGACTGGGGCCGACGTCCACATAGACACCGATCGCGCTGGCGACACTGATCCGCGCGACACCCCAGTCATGCGCCGCCTGGAGCATGTTCATCAGCGGCGACGCGTCCAGCCGGACCTCCTCGGTCAGGCTCGGCACTCCGACGCCGCCCTCGGCGAGATGCACGATCCCGGTGATCTCGTACCGCCTGCCCAGGTCGAGCACGGCCTGGCGGTCGGTGATATCGAGCTGCTCGACAAAAGCACGCTTACCGATCTCGGCGGACAGGAACCCGGGCGCGCGGTTCACCCGGTACCGGGTGAGCACACAGGACTCACCAACATCGAGCAGGGCACGAGCGGTGTTCAGCCCCACGAACCCCAGGCCACCGGTGATCAGGATCATCTGCACTACCCCAGATACTTTGAGTACTCCAACTATTTGAGTCCTCAAAGTATCTGTGCGGGGTACCCGTGTCAACGCCTCGTATCCTCATCCTCGTGGCGACAAGCGAGGACAGTGACCGGAGTCAGGTCGCAGCGCAGGTCTGGCGGACGCTGTACGACTTCTGCCAGACCGAGTACGCCCGCCACCTCGCCTCCGCCGCCGAACTAGGCCTCAGCCCCGGCCTGCTCAAAGCGCTCATGTGGTTCGACCCAGATGAAGCGCACCCCATGCGCGTCCTGGCCGACCAATGGGGAAGCGACGCATCCACGGTGACCTGGCTCGTCAACCGCCTGGAGGAACAAGGCCTCGTCGAACGACGCGCCCACGCCACCGACCGGCGCGTCAAAGTCGTGGCACTGACCGAACAGGGCCACCAAACCCGCACCGAACTACTCACCCGGCTGTACCGACCACCCGCCGCCTTCGCCGACCTGTCACCTGCCGAGCTTCACGTACTGCGCAACCTGATGCCAAAACTGCTGTGAACGGCGGGTGCCGCCCGCGGCCCGGATGTGCTCGCGGATCTGTTGTGCGCGCACGGTTGTGGCGTCGTCGGCCGCGAGGTCCGCAACAGCCTGTCGCAGTCCCTCCGCGGTGATCTGACCGAGCTGCCCGATCTGCCCGAGGCCAAGCTCGACGACTCGCCGCGCGTCCATGTCCCGCTCAGCGACCTCGGGCGCGAGCAGCGTCGGAGTGCCCTGCCGCAGCGCGGACATCACGCCGCCGAGACCGCCATCGGACAGGAACACCTTGGTGTGCTCCAGGATCGCCAGCTGCGGCACCCAGGGGTGCACCTCAAAGTTCGGCGGCAGCGCACCGATGCCACCGTTGTGCGCCGGGCCGCCGAGAGTGCCCACCACATGCCAGTCCAGCCCTGCGAACGCCTCGCTGAACCACCGGAGGAAATCCACGCGCTGGTTGTGCACGGTGCCCAGCGAGATGAACAGCACCGGCCGGTGGTTGCCACGAGCCGCTGAACACCTCACCGTCCACACCGGAACCGACGAACACACAGGACTCGGCTTCCGGCTGGAACTCGCGTGGCACGAACACCAGCGCCAGCTCCTCCGCCCGGTTCAGCCCGCCCTCGTCGATCCCGTGCCGGGTGAACAGCTCCACCAGCCCCGACTCGATCACCTCGGCCTGCGCCGCGCGCGACCCGACCAGCAGTTCCCGCCTGCGCAGCGCGGGCCAGTCGAACGTGTCGTTGAAGGCGAGGATCTGCTGGGTGAGCACGATCGGGACAGTCCACGTGCGACCGAGAACGGCGGCGGCGCGTATATCATCGGGTCGACCACGATCAGGCCTGGCAGAGTGTCCGCCAACTGCTCCACATCGGACACCCGGCGGAGGTCTTCCTCGTAGAACCCCATACAGGCCCGCACGATCTCGGCGGTGCCCGCCTCAGGGCGCACCGCGGCAGGGATCGCGGCCAGCTTCCGGCCCGCAGAACAACAGCTCGACCCCAGACCGCTTGACTTCGCCGGCGAACTGCTCGGCCACCGCGTAGCTGACCCGGTGACCGCGGCGCGCCAGCTCCAACAAGCACGCCACCCCGAAACAGCACTTCGCAGCCAACTCCAAGATCCGCAGACCTGACTACCTACCCAACGTTGCTTGATGCGGCACTAGGTCCAGTGTTGGCGGCGTGCCACGGCGAGTGTGTCCAGCTGGCGCAGGACGTCGACCACGATGGCGTGGGCGATGCCTGGGCTCTCCTGTGTGAGCCGACGCGCCCGTTGTAGGTTGGCGTCGATCTCCTGAAGGGTGGCGCGGCGGTCGGCGTCATGTAGTTCTGACGCGAAGTGTTCCCTGCTGAGCAGGTGGTCTGCCTGGCTGAGCAGGTCGTTGGTCACGTCAAGCAGGATCGCAGGGCGTGTGCCAGCAGCGGCAGCCGTTCAGCCACATACAAAGGTGTGCCAGCGGCATCGTCCGCGCTGGCCCCTAGGTCGCCAAGAAGGACCTCTAGCAGGGCCGGTTCCACGGTCAGGCCAACGTCGATTGCCGGCGAGTAAATCGCGTGCTCTCTGACAACGGACCCACGACAATCTGATCGGGCAGCTCCGCGCGTAAGACTGGATCCTCCACACAAGCCGGATAGAAGTCCGCCCGAACCCCAAGCACGACGACCGCCACCGGCACGTCGTCACCATCCCCTGGCGGGGCGTCGAGGCGGGCCAGCACGTCGAGGAACGCTCGCCGCAGCGCTGGATCAGAGCACTGAGTGAAAAGCTCCTCGAGTTGGTCCACCACCAGCACACGCGCATCGCCCTGTTCGGCACCCAGCAATAGCCAGTCCTGGGATGCGGACAGGACGCCCTCAGCAATGCGCGGGACGAGCCCCGCGTGCAGCAGGGAGGACTTCCCAGCGCCCGAGGGTGCCACTACGAGCTGAATCCCACCCTTGCGCAATCGCTGATCAAGCCGATCCGCAATCTCTGCGATCAGCATGTCGCGGCCGAAGAACCACCTCGCGTGCTCCTGCCTAAAGCCCGCCAACCCCGGCTACGGGCATACCCGCTGTCCGCCAACGGGCCTGCTTGTCGTCTCCTCGTAGCGTCGCTGCCAGTACGCCAGTTGACGTTGTTCCCGACTCAGCTGCGAGGCACCAGGAAAGCTACCGGCGTACGCCAAGCACGCATTGATGAACGTGGCGACGGTCTTCGGTCGCGACGACATGGTGCCGTTCAGCAGATTGCCCACCGTTCTTGCCGACAGGCCGGCGCCACTGAGCTGACGATACGAGGGCTTACCAGCCAACTCGTGCGGTTCGACAAGGACTGCCCTGGCCCGCTCGTGTCCTGTGGATCCTCGCGCCATCTCACCCTCGTCCAACGACGGCAAGCGCAACCTCAATGAATCCTGATCCAGGGAAAGCGGGCAGCTCAGGCAAGGCCCCGCCGTGATTCGGCGGGGCCGTGGCGAGATGTCAGTGCAGGACGACCGGCAGTTGCTGGTGGCCGTTGGAGATGAACGAGTGGCTGTTCACCAGCTCGCTGGGGTCCACGGCCAGTTTGATGGCGGGGAATCGGTCGAACAGCGCGGGCAGCGCGATCTCCGCCTCCAGGCGGGCCAGCGGAGCGCCGAGGCAGTAGTGCACGCCGTGGCCGAACGCGAGGTGTGTCTTGTCCGAGCGGGTGAGGTCGAACGAGTCGGCGGTGTCGCCGTAGACCGCGCGGTCCCGGCCCGCTGCCGCGTAGGCCGCGAGGATGGGTTCGCCCTTGTGGATGGTGATCCCGTCCAGCTCGATGTCCTCGACGGCGTACCGCAGCGGGAGGTTGGCGACGGGGGCCTGCCAGCGCAGGGACTCCTCGATCACGTCCGTCCATGAGTTGCGGCCGTCACGGACCAGGGCCAGCTGGTCCGGGTGGGTCAGCAGCGCGGTGATCGCCTGGTCGAGCAGGTTGACCGTGGTCTCGTGCCCGGCGGAGATCACCAGGATCAGCGTGTCGACGAGCTGTGCCTCCGCCAGGCTCGACCCGTCGTCGTCACGCACCGAGATGAGCTCGCTGGCGAGGTCGTCCCCGGGCTGTTGCCGTTTGGTGGCAACGAGTTCGTACATGAGCCGGTAGAGCTCCTGGCCGTTGGCGACGGCGGCCTCGGGCGTGATGGTCGTGTCGAAGACGCCGTCCACGACTGTGCGCAGACCCGGCCGCAGGTCGTCGGGAACGCCGAACAGCCCGCAGATCACCTCGATCGGGATCGGGTAGGCGTACCCCTCACGCAGGTCCACCGGCTGCGGCGAAGCGTCCAAAGTGTCCAGCAGGCCGGCGGTGATCCGCTCGATCTGCGGGCGCATCGCGGCGACCCGCCGCGGCGTGAAAGCCTTGGACACCAACGACCGCAGCCGCCGGTGGTCACCGCCATACGCGGTGAACATGTTCTGCACGGACACCCAGATGTGCAGCGGCCATTCCGCGGAGATCTCGCCGTTGATGTACGCGGGCCAATGCTGACGCGCGTCCTTGGACACGCGCGGGTCGCTCAGCAGCTTGCGCAGCAGGTCCTGGCTGGTTACCGACCACGCAACCACTTCGCCAGGGAGCTCCACCAGCGTCGCGGGGCCTCGGTCGGCGAGCTGGGCGGCTTCGGCGTGAATGTCGCGGCCGGTGAGGTCGAGGACGAAGGGACTGGCGGAACGTTCCATCGGGCATCTCCAGCTGACTCGTCGGGTCGGACGGGCACGGCTACCGGGGTGAAACGCACGGGGAGCGCGGTCAGCGCTCGGTGGAACGGGCCAGGACGCCAGACGAGGTCGTCGACGGCGACGGCGAGCCGCATGTCGGGAAGGCTGTCCAGCAGCTTCTCGATGGCGACCGAGGCGATGAGACGGGCCTGCTGCTGGGCCGGGCAGGTGTGCTCGCCCGCGCTCCAGGCAAGGTGCGCGCGGTTGCCCGAACGCTGCTGGCTGACCAGTGCGGGGTCGTTGTTGGCCCCGGCGAAGCTGATCACCACCGGCTCGGCGGCGGGCAGCCGGACACCCGCGAAGTCCATGTCCTCGACTGGGTAACCGGCCGAGTAGTTGGCCATCGGCGGGTCGGTCCACAGCACCTCGTCGAGGGCCTCCTCCACCGGCAGGCTGCCGCCGGAGAGGTCGCCGGCGAACCGGTCGTCCGACAGCAGCAGCCTGATGCTGTTGGCGATCAGGTTCTGTTCCGGCTCGGTGCCCGCGCCCATCAGCAGGATCAGCTGGTGCAGCAGCTCCTCGTCGGTCAGCTTGGCGGGGTGGGCCATCATCCACGAGACCACGTCCTGGCCGGGCTGCCTGCGCTTGAGCGCGACCAGCTCCAGCATGGTCTGAGTCAGCTCGGCGTTGGCCTTCTCCGGGTCCTTCATGTCGAAGATCCCGCTCATCCCCGCGACCAGCCGCTCGGCCAGGTCCGGCGGGCAGCCGTAGAGGTGGTTGTAGATGTGCAGCGGTACGAGCATGGCGTACTCGCCGAGCAGGTCCGCCTCGCCCTTCGGGCCGATCCGCCGGATCAGTTGCTCCGCGCTCTGCCCGGTATGGGCGCGCAACGCGTTCGAGTCGACCCGGGCCAGGCTGTCGGTCACCACGGCGCGCAGGCGGGCGTGCTCGGCGCCGTCGGTGAACAGGCAGTTCGGCCGGTACATCATCATCGGCAGCACCGGGCAGTCGGCAGGCATCTTCTCCTGCCACTGGCGCGGGTCACGCGGGAACGTGCTGGGGTTGCGCAGGACCTCGAGCGCCGCTTGGTAGCCGACCACCAGGTAGGCGTCCACCCCGGGCGCGAGCTCGACCGGAGCGACCGGCCCGTAGTCGCGCAGCGCCTGGTAGGTCGCGGCCGGATCGGCGGCGAACTCCGGGCCGTACAGGGGCATCCGGCTCTGGTGGGCGGGGCAGGTCCCGCTGGCAGCGGCTTGCGAGGTCACACATTCTCCTGGGTACGGGTGAGCAGGTAGTCGACGAGCGCGATGAGCGCCTGGGTGGACGACGCCGCGTCGCGGGCGTCGCAGGACACGAGCGGGGTCTCGGGCAGCAGGTCCAGCGCCTCCCGCAGCTCCCGCCGTGGAAATTCGGGAGCGCCGTCGAATTCGTTGACCGCGACGGCGTACGGCACGCCGAGCTCCTCCAGCAGTCCCATCACCTCGAAGGAGTGCTCGAGGCGGCGAGTGTCGGCGAGCACGAGCGCGCCCAGCGCGCCGTGCGCGATGTCCTTCCAGAACTGGGTGAACCGCTGCTGCCCGGGCGTGCCGAACAGGTACAGCACGAGCTGGTCGCTCAAGGTCAGCCGGCCGAAGTCCAGCGCGACCGTGGTGGTGTTCTTGCCGGTGACGCCGGCCAGGTCGTCAACGACCGCGCCGGCCTGTGTCATCGTCTCCTCGGTACGCAGCGGCCGGATCTCCGAGAGGGTGCCGACGAAAGTGGTCTTGCCGACGGCGAAGTGACCGACGATCAGGAGTTTCACCGCCGTTCGGACAGTGTCACGCAGGTAGACACCGTCAGAGGCGAGCGCGGAGCCCATCGAGCACGTCCTTCAACAGGTTGACATCGGGTCGGGTCGGGTGCGGAACAGCGGCGTGCGTGGCGATGTGGCCGCTGTCGAGCAGGTCCGACAGCAGGACCTTGGTCACGCTGATCGGCAGCGACAGGTGCGCGGCGACCTCGGCGACCGACAGCGCGCCGCCGCGGCAGAGCTCCATCAGCCGCTTCTTCTCCGGGGACAGCCCGGCGACGTGCTCGGCGGTGGCCATCAC
>CBIMJO010000070.1:0-14542 GCA_966244135.1 uncultured Actinocrispum sp.
CGTGCAACATCGCGAGATCGTTGCTGAGGTTGGCCTCGCAGCAGAGCACCGCGGGGTGATCCGCGCCCAGCACGGCGATGAGCTCGGTCCGGTTGCGCTCGTTCATTGCCAGCGCCGCCTGGTAGTCGTCCAGCTTGCGCAGCACGATCGCGCGGTTGATCGAGCAGGCCAGCGTGAACGGATGCCTGGGTCCGAACGTCTCGCTGTACCGGTCGAACGCCTCGTCCAGTGTCTGCCGCGCCGGGGAGAGCTTCGCGTTGTCCCGCAAAGCGTTGCCGTAGCTCGTCATCGCCGCGAGGGTGTGTTCATGGTTCAGGCCGAGCCGTTGGCGGCATCGGTCCAGGTGGTCGAGCGCACGCGACTCGGCCACATCGTACTGACCCGTCTTGCGCAGCCCGATGACGATGTTCCTGGCCGCCAGCAGCACATCGCTGTGTCGTTGACCCAGCAGTTCCTGGTGGGCAGGGAAAACGTCCTCCTGCATCTGCAGAGCGCGCGCGTAGTCGCCCATGCCGAGCAGGTTGCGGACGTTGTTGCTGATTGTGGCCAGCGTC
This sequence comes from uncultured Actinocrispum sp., assembly GCA_966244135.1. GTDB lineage: Bacteria > Actinomycetota > Actinomycetes > Mycobacteriales > Pseudonocardiaceae > Kibdelosporangium. The sequence continues at coordinate 555 of CBIMJO010000070.1, forward strand.
CGAAAGTGGTTGTCGCCGAAGATCTCCCGGAGCCGGCGCAACGAGCTCCGGTCCAGGTCGTGCGCTCGCTGGGCCTCGCCCAGCAGCCGGAAGCTCACGGCGAGGTTGCTGGCGATGCGCACCGTCGCCGGGTCGCCCTCGCCGTACACCCGGACGTGCCTGGCCAGATTGTCCTCATCGGACTCCCTGGCCTGCTTGAAAAGCCCGCGCCTGCGCATGTCGGCACCGAACGTGTCCGCCGTAGCGAGGGTGTGCTCATGGTCCGGGCCAAGGGTCTCACGCATCTTGGCCAGGGTCTCCTCGTTGAGAGCGTACGCCCTTTCGGAGTCGCCGAGCACCCGCAGGGTGTTGGCCAGGTGCCTGCGGGCGATGAGGGTCATCACATCTTCCAGGCCCCACTTCTCCTGCCATACCTTGACGACCAATTCGCCGAGGTCTCTGCTGCCCTCGTAGTCGCCACGCATGTAGCGGTATCGCAGTTGATCGAGCACGACCTTACGGGTCAGCTCGTCCGCCGACTCGATCACGCCGGACGGCACGATGTGCGGGGACAGCTGTTCGTGCACCGGCCAGGTCGCCACGTCGTCCGGCTCACTCGGGTTGGCGGCGGCCAGGAGTCGTCTCGCGGCACGCATGTTGACCGTCCGGGTCTCCGGGCTCATGTTGGCCCGGAGGACCGCCTGGACCAGCCGGTGCACCGAGATCTTGTCGGTCACCGGGTCCATTTTGGCCAGTGCGTACCGGATGATCTCCCGCAGTGCCCGGCGAAGCCGGATGTTGTCACGGACGGCGGGAACCAGGCCGGCCGGCAGCTCCGCGTGCCGGCCGGCCCAGAACAGGTTGACCGGTATGGGTTCTGGCCCCAGGAAGGCGCAGACCTCGAGGAGCAGCGCCGCTTCCGGGGACTGGTCGCGCAGGCGGTCGAACGAGAGCTGCCAGGTGGCGGCCAGGGTGTCCGGGTATCCGGCCGGCCCCCGGTCGGTCAGCAGTTGCAGCTTGTCGTCGAACAATTCGAGGTACTCGCGCACGGACATACCGGTCTCCGCCTGCCAGGCGGCGGCCTGCTCCAGCGCCAGCGGCAGGTCTCCGAGGCGTTCGGCGAGCTCGTTGGCGTCGTCGGAGGTGATGTGCCGCGCGCGGCGCAGTAGCAGCTCGACGCTCTCGTCGCGATGCAGCACGTCGACCTCCATCGTGCGGGCCACCTCGGTCCAGCCCGGGTTGCGGGATGTGATCAGGACGTGCCCGTTGGGGACAGGCAGGAACTGCAGCAGGTCGTTCGGCTCGTCGGCGTTGTCGAACACCAGCAGCCACCTTCGGAAGGGATGCAGCGTGCGCAGGGCGTCCAGCACCGACTCGACCGTCTGCGACACGTCGACGCTCTCCGGCAGCCGCATGATCTGCCCCAGCTTGGCCAGCGACGTGCGCACCTGCTCGGTGTTCTCCGCCGAGATCCAGTACACGAGGTCGTACTCGTTGGCGAACCGGTACACGTACTCGACCGCCAGCTGCGTCTTGCCGACCCCGCCCAGACCGTGCACCGTGTGCGGCAGCAGAGCCGTGTTCTCGCTGCTGCTCTGCAGCAGGCCGTGCAGGTCGTCCAGCATTTTCGCCCGGCCGGTGAAATGCGGGTTCCTCGGCGGCAGGCCCCGGATTATCACGGGCTCGATCGCCACGGGCTCGTTCTCTAGCCGCCGGGCCTCCACCCGGGCCGACGACTGGACAGTCTGGGACACTGCTGCTCCATGATGCTGGTCGCGCTGATGAGGCGCGTCGGACGGCATGATCGGCGGCAAATCCGCCATTCGTTCCTTGTCTTTGACTCCGCCCAACCGGCGCAGGCGGCGAGCGAGCTCGCCGTATCTCCCACCCATAGATCGGAGAACATCGTGGGCCACCTGTGCGAACGGGCGGCTGAACCCAAGCGGTTCATGTGGTGAGTCCAGTGTCAGCAGTGCCGAGAAGTCTTTGACCGAGCCGAGATGGCGCGACACGAACTTCGAGACGTGCGAAAGCACCTGCAACGCCTCGGTCCTGCTCAGCTGGCCGTGCAGCTCACCGCGGACTCCGGGCACGAAGTCGTATTCCACCTCGTCGGCGTTGAGCCTGCGCTTGCGTTCCTCCGGCACATTGCTGCGCAGCAGATCGCTGAGAAACACCTCGGCGAGATGTGAGGGCTTGGATTCCGGAACCATCACCTGCTGCACGAGCCGCATCACCGGCAGGCTCAGTGGAGCACTGGAAAGGTAGACAGCGAGCTGGTAGGCCTCGGGAGATGCCCTGGCCCGGAAACGTTTCACGCGGTCGGTCGCCGCGAGATATGAAACCGGTTCGGGCAATTGCCCGTCCACTTCGGACATCATAGATGTGAACAGTACTGTACTGTGGACCGGGCCCGGCGAGTTGCCCGCGACAAGTGTTGACCAGCGGCTCAGCCACCTCGGGTCGAGCTGGAGAACCGGGATCGGCACTCCCCTCGAGCTCGAATCGATCTCGAACAGGTCACGCTCGACCTCGTCGGCCAGGTGCACCGACCAGCGTGCGTTGGGCGCGCCGGGGAGCAGATTGTAGAGCTGGACGGCGAAGAACTCGGGCACGCAGTCCACCCAGAGGCGCTGTGGCAACAGCTGCACGATCGCGACCGGTCCGCTGTGGGCCCATCGCTCCAGCACCCGGCCCATGGCGCCGTTCCCCCAGGCCTGACCCACGCAGTCGGTGACCACCAGGACCAGCCGCCTGCCGGCGGGGTCGATTAACTCGGCCGGGTGACGCCCGGCCCGGTCTCGGCCCAACTCGCTGCGCAGCAACGGTTGCCCGCTGACATCAGTGTCCACATGCCACAGTCGGACGTCCGGGAAGATGCCCGCGCGTTCGAGCACCCAGCGAAGCTCCGCGATGGTCTGTCCCCAGACGGCCATGGACGCGCTGCTGTCCACTACAAGCGCCACGTCGAGCCAGCGCTCGGCCTGAGGCCGGATAGCCGGGATCCATAGCCCGGTATCCGCGACCAGTTCCGACGTCCGGTCCTCGTCGAGTTCGAACCGCTTGCGGGACAGCACTTTCCGGCCAAGAGGCCGAAGCGAACGGGCCAGCGCCAGCTGATCGGGAATGGCCGGGACGGCTGGGCTACGCGCGAACACACCCTGGACGGCTTGCTTCGGCTGCTCGGGAGGCAGCCGGAACGAGGCCTGCTCCCCGGACGGTGGCGGCGGACTTTTCCTTGCGGTCTCGGGATAAGGCGGCGGTCGGTGAGCCTCGGCAGCTGATCCGGCCTCGTCGGGCCGCGACTCACCGGTCGGTGCCACCGGCCGGGCCTGGCCCGCAGACGGCGGCGCCTGCGAGCTGCCCGGGCCGAGAAACCCGGCAAGCCACAACACATCTGCGATGTCGACGCTGCTGGCGTCGGGATCGCAGGTGCGGATCGCGGTGACGAGGCGCTCGATCAGTCCTGCCTCGCCGAGCTGTCCAGTGGCTGGAAGAGCGCCGTGTACAGGCGTTGCCTGGTCTCGTCAGCGGGCCGCGTGCCCGCGCCGGCGAGATAGAAGGCGTTCAACAGCTGGTCGGTGGCGAGATCGCCACGGTCTCTTTTGGACAGAAATTTCTCGATCAGCTGCTCGCTGTCCGCACCGGCCGACTCGCCGAGATGGCCGATCACGATCTTGGCCAGTTTCTCGGCATCCGGCGCCTGGATGGACAATCGCACACAACGGCGCAGGAACGGCGGCGGGAATTCCCGCTCACCGTTGGAAGTTATTACCACAAAAGGAAAAGCGGCACACTGGACCTTGCCGCCGACCACCGTCTGAACCACGTCCGGGTCCTCGGTCATCACGCTGACCGTGGACTGCTCCTCGGGAAGCCTGGCCAGCTCCGGGATTTCGAACTGGCCCTCCTCGAAGATGTTCAGCAGATCATTGGGCAGATCGATATCCGACTTGTCCAATTCGTCGATCAGGAGAACACGAGGCCGCGACCACGGCAACATTGCCGTACCGAGCGGGCCGAGACGGACGTACTTGCCCACATCCGGCGGCTGTTCCGAACGCAACAGGCTGGCCTCCTGCAGCCGGCCGATGGCGTCGTAACGATAAAGTGCATCACGTAGAATACTGCTACTCGTAATTGGCCAGTAAAGCACTGGGCCGAGGTTGAGCTCGCGGGCCACATCGTGGGCGAGAGTCGATTTTCCCGTTCCCGGTTTACCGGTCACCAAAAGCGGCCTGCGCAAATAAAGGGCCGCATTCACCATCTCAACGACGTCCCGGTCGGGGAGGTAGGCAGTGGTCCGGTTGGCGGCTTGACCTCGAGCTGAGAGGCTCGGATCCAGGGTCAGTTGGCTCGATCCGGCCGGCCTGGAGAAATTTCGCCACGGCGGCGGATCAGGCAACCTTGATATACCATCGTGCGGTTGTGTGTCTCCGCGATAGATGTACCACTGGTCCTGAGCTGCCATGACGGTGTCCTCACTGCGTCTGTGGAGCCTGCAATCGGGTCGAACGAGTGAAAGACTCGGGGATGCGTTTATAATCGTCGTAGATCAAGGTAATGTTGCTGCCGAGCGTCTGTTTTTCATCGGCTTCGCGACGCAGTCGCAACAGCTGCGCGGGCAGTTCGTGCAGACCGCGTTCGACCAGCACCTTGCGCAGTTCCTTCTCGAAGTTCGAGCCGAAGGTCTCGTCGCGCACCCAGAGAATGATCGGGATGCCCGCGTACAGGGCCGCAGTCAGCTCGTCGGACTTGAGCTCGGCGCTGGACTCGGGTGGGAAGTTCATCGCGAGGGCGACCATGGAGTCGTCGCGCAGCAGCGAGCCGTAGAGCGCGCCTGGGGCGCGGGTCCCCGGCCTGCTCAGCCACATCACCGACTCGGGCGGGGTCTTGACGTGCCCTGTTGTGTCCAGCCACTGCGATTTCAGCTGCCACGCGCGGTGCGATTTCTTGCGCTTCATCCGATCCAGGCTGCGGATCACCACCGCGTAGTCCATCCCCAAGGCATGCGGCAGGATCTCGTCGATCACCCATTGGTCGATGGGCAGGTTGATCAGTCGCCTCGGCAGGATGAACTCCAGCGTCATGTCACCACCGCCCGCGCCCTGGTGCGCCGTGCTCAGCAGTTGCGGGAGGAGATCCTTGATCTCCTCTAGGTGAAGAGCTTCGTCATTCCGGTACAACGGCTCCTCGATCGAACCGTGCCGCTGCAGCCAGGCCGATGTGAGGTACCGATCCGGGTCGACACCGTCCGGTACTAACTGCACCACAAAGTAGTAACGACCGACAGCGTCCAAACGAGGTTTTGTCGCCGAGCACAACGCCCTCAGCTGGGCGGTCGGCACTTTTTTCCGGCCGCCGACGGCATCGATCCACCGGTGGTACTCCGCGTCCCGCACCGCGTCCAGCTGGTGAGCGAGATAGTCCGCGAACATCAGCAACGGCGGCGGAAGATCGGGGCGGCCGATACAGCTCTCCAACTGCAGCACGACGTCGACCGGATCGGTCAGATCGATGACCATCGTCTGCCAGGCGAGCGGGCCGGCGTAACGGAACGCTTCGAGCAGCTGTACCCGGTCGAGGCCGCCGAGCAATGCGACGATCTGGTCGCGTTCGCCTGCCAGCAGGAACTCCTCCGGGAACAGGACGTTGACCGCGGAGTCCAGTTCGACCATCGCGGTGGTACCCGGATGGAACTGGCGGACAACTTCCACCAGTTTGCGGATCACGCCGTGCACCATGCACGTGTGCAGGATGGAGAACATGTCGTGGCGAAGGTCCGGATGGCGTGTGAACGACAGTGGCGTATCGACCTCGCCGTCGAGTACTTCCAGGTAGAGCTCCCGCGCATGGACGTCCCGCACCCCGGGAAGTGCCATGAAGGCCGTGCACAGCAGATCGAGTTCCCGCACCGACAGCTGCCGATCGCCTGACGACACGCCACCTCCCTCCCCATCTGCGGCGATGCCGGGGAGTGGTCCTGGTGCCGAACTGTTGTGCTTGGTCCCGGGCAACGTCCGTTTTCGCGAACAGCCCGCGCAAGCTTAGTCGGCGGCCCGGATCCCCGCCTAGGCCAGTCCTGGGGGAGTACGGATAGGTTTTGAGGGTTCCATGATGATCCGCTAAAGCCGTGCTTGTGCGTCCTTTGACACATAAGGCGAGGGTTTGCTAAGGCATGCTGGTGGCCGTGGGCAACGCCATGGGAGACGGGGCGCACGGGAATGGGGCGCCGGGGTCGCTTGAGGGGCAGCACGCGTCGATGGTGCTGCTCGACGTGGAGTCGTTCGGGGATCCGGGGCGGACGGCGGCGGACCAGTTGCAGGTCAGGGCGGGGATGTATGGGGCGCTTGGGAAAGCGTTCGGGGCTGTGGGCATTGTGTTGGGGGACTGTGATGTCGAGGACCGCGGGGATGGGGTGATGGTGCTGGTGCCCGCGGCGGTGTCCAAGAACCGGCTGGTGGCGGGGTTTCCGGACGCGTTGCGGGAGGCGGTGGCCGAGCACAATGCGGGGCATTCCGAGAATGCGCGGTTCCGGCTGCGGGTCGCGTTGCATGCCGGGGAGGTGCATCGGGATGCGCAGGGCTCGACCAGCGATTCGCTGAACTTCGCGTTCCGGTTGCTGGACGCCGCCGTGGCCAAGAAGGCCCTTGGGTCCTCGGCGGCCGAACTGGTGGTGATCGCCTCGGAGTGGTTCTACAACAACGTGATCAGGCACGATCCGGCCGCACATGCCGGTTCCTACGTGGAAGTCGCGTTCCAGACCAAGGAAACCTCGGCGCCGGCGTGGATCCGGCTACCCGGGGAGCACCGCGCGCTGACCGTGGCGGTCGAGCCTGTGGCAGTTGGCAGGGCGCGTGAGGAGGACAGGTTGACGAGGGTGCTGCTCACCGCAGAGGCACAGACCCGGTCGCAGCAGGCGAGCCTGGCCACATTCGTGGACGCGTTGCTGGCCATTCCCACGGTGCGCCAGGAATCCGGGCGGCGGCTGTTGCTCGACCACCTGCGGCCGGAAATGGCCAACGCGGTCCCGTATTTCCCGCAGACCCGGCACCACGTTTTCAGTCTGGTCCGCACGTGCATGAACTATCCGGGTGGACTGGACGAGCTGCTGTCGGCCGTGCGGGAACTGGAAGGGGCATCGATACCGGTCCGGAGGCTCGACGAGACCGTCACCCGATTGCTCGCTGAACAGGCGTAACGGCCGCGTGCGGCGCCGCGACCTATGAGGACAATCCGCCGAGCGGGGAGGGCCTCATGGGTATCCGGATTGGTACTTTCAACCTCAATAATCTCTTTTCCCGGTTCAATTTCACCGCGGAGATCACGGACGGCGCGGGTATCCAGGCCGTCACCGAGTTCCGTTTCGACGACCCCACCAAGTTCCGGCTGCGCAAGTACCAGGGCCGCCTGGTGAGCGGCAAACCCCAGGCCGGGCGGGACAAACTCGCCGCCCGGATCAAGGCGATGGATCTTGACGTGCTCGCCGTGCAGGAGGTCGAGGACGTCGACACGCTGACCGCGTTCGCCCACACCGAACTGGCCGACCTCGGCTACAAACACGTCGTGCTCGTCGAGGGAAACGACCCGCGCCTGATCGATGTCGGTGTCATGTCACGGTTACCTATCGGCGCGGTCACATCTTGGCGCCACGCGGTGCACTCCCCCGGCGACACCGAACCGGTATTCTCGCGGGACCTGTTGGAGGTGGAGATCTTCAACGCCGGCCGCACTAAGCGCTTGCTCACCTTGTACAACAACCATCTCAAGAGTCACTTCGTGCCGTTCGGCGAGGACCAGGTCGCCGGAGCCAAAGCGGCGAACGAACGACGCAAGCAACAGGCCGAGGTCGTGGCGCGGATCGTCGCCGAGCGGACCCGGCCGGACAGCAACTTCGCGATCGTCGGTGACATGAACGACCCGCCCACCTCGGACTGCCTGACCCCCATGGTGGCCGGGCTGTCCTTAGTAGACGGACTCGCCACGGCGGTGGAGAACCCGCCCGCCCCCAAGGACGACCCACCCGCGCCGGCCCGGCCGTGGACCCACCGGTTCAAGGAGTCCGGCAAACCAGCGGACTACGAGCTGTTCGACCACATCTGGCTCAGCACCAGACTGTCGAAACGCCTGGTGCAGGCCGGGATCAACCGGCGCGTCCATCTGGGCGGCGACGGCAGCGACCACGACCCCGCCTGGGTGGAACTCGACCTCTGAACACCCCTCGTGGGTGTTCTCAGCGAAAGAACACCCACGAGGGGATTTCAGGTCAGGCGCTGCCCTTCACGCCCGGGGAGCAGATCGGGGTGTTGGTGCCCTTCACGAGGCAGACCCGGATGGCGACCGGGGTGTTCTCGGTGAGGTTGCCGCTCTTCCAGCCGCTGCAGTACGGCGAGGCATGGCCGCGGGTGTTGACGTAGCGGTCGGTGTCCCAGCTGGAGCCCGGGTTGACGTCAAGCTGGGTCTCGATGCCCCAGCCGTCCGCGGCCCAGTCGCACGCCTGGATCGAGTCACCCGGGATGTCGCCGGACGGGTCGGCCTTGAACGTGCCGGTGCCCAGCAGGTTCCCGGCGGCGTCGTACAGGTCGTAGACGATCCCCTGCGACTGGATGCTGACCTCGACTCTCGGCTGCGGGGCCGAGGTGTCGGCGTTCGCCTGGCCGCCCACGAGCAACAGGCCCAAAGTGGTGACCAGGCCCGCGAGGGCCGCGAAGGTGCGCTTCATCCGTTTCCTTCCTCGAATGGAGTTGTGCCCTGCCATTCGTAGGGGTCACGGTGTTGTCCAGCAGCAGGTCACCGGCCTGGACAATCAACATCGGCCAACAGGTGTGCCACAGATCCGGGCGATCACGGTGGCCGGGTCGAGGTCCCACCTGATCACGCGCGGATCCGCACCGGTGGACACCAACGTGTTGCCACCGAAGGCGACGGCGTTGACCGGACCCGAATGCCCGGTCAAGGTGGCGACCTGCTCCCGGCTCGTGGTGTCCCACAACGTGATCACGGTGTCGCTGCCGGCGACGGCGAGCAGGGAACCGGCAGTGTTGAGCGCAAGTTCCCGCACGGCACCACGTTGACCGGGCAAAGTCGCGCTTTGCCTGCGGGCCGCGACATCCCAGAAGATCACCCCACCGCTGGCGTCACCAGTGATCAGCGTCTGCCCGTTGGGCGCGAACGCGATGTCTCGCAACGCATTCCCGAGTTCACCGAGGACCGCGAGCTGACGGGAGTGCTCGACATCCCAGAGGATGATCCGCCCATCGTTGCCACCGGAGGCCAGAACCGTGCCGTCCGGGCTGAAAGCCAGCGCCTCCACGGCGGCCGTGTGTGTGACCGGAAGATTGCGTGGCGGCGCATCGGAAGCGGGATCGAACAGCCTGATCGTGTGGTCGGCGCCGCCGGAGGCGACCAGGTTCCCAGCCAGGGCCAGGCTGGTGACCGGACCGTCGTGGCCGGGGATCGTGCGCACCGGTCTTCGCGAGGACAGGTCCCACACGGTGACGGCGCCATCCTCCCCCGCGGACAACAAGGTTCCGTTGGGGTGGAAGGCAACCGACTTCACCGTCGCGGGCGCGGCCAGCTCGGCGATCCGCATCCCGGCGGGGTCCCAGACCGTGATCGACTTGTCCGCGCCGCCCGTCGCGATCCGCCCATCGGGTGCCACCGCGACGCTGAACGGCGGAACGGCATGCCCTGTGAACGCAGGCAAAGCGACCTGCCACACGCTCACGCTGTCATCGCCGCCCGCGGCCAGCCGGGTCCCGTCCGGACTCAGCCCGGCGGCGAAGAACGCGCCAGTGCGGGAGATCAGCCCGGTCAGCCAGCCGCCGTCGGGCACCGACCACCACCGCACGCTGCCGTCATCGGCCGCGGACATCAGCATCCGCCCATCCGGGCTGAACTCGACCGACCGGATCCCGGCGGTGTGCCGACGCAGGAAGCTCGGTTCTCCCCCGGCCCGCAGCACCACCTGGCTGTCCGCGCCCCCGCTGGCCAGCGAACGCCCATCGCGGCTCAACGCGACGGTCAGCACGGGCCCGCGATGATCCTGATATACCTGCGAAGTCCCGGAAACCCGGTCGTACACGAGCACGCCGTGCTGCCCCGCCAAGGCAACGAGCTCACCGCCCAGTGACACGTCGAAGACCTCGCCGAGGGAATGCGGGATCCGCAACACCTCCCGAGCCCCATCCCACAGAATGACCGTGCCGTCCTGCGAGGCGGACGCCATCAGCCGTCCGTCAGCACTGAACGTGAGGCTGTTGATCCGCCCATGCGGCACGGAAAGGACCTGCGCCGGCGCGTGCGTGGCCAAGTCCCACAACACGATCTGCTCGTCTTCACCGCCAGAGGCCAGCACAGGCGCGGAAGGATGGAACGCCAACGCCCGAACAGGCCGGGAATGCTGGGTCAACGCGATCGGCGGAGCAGAGCCGTCCGGCGAGCGGACCAGCACGGACCGATCATCCCCCGCTGTCGCCAGCAGCTTGCCGTCCTGGCTGAACGCCACCGCCCGCACGGCCCCGCGATGGTCCTTCAACAGCACCCGCGGCGGCTTGTAGGCGGCGGTGCTCAGCAACGCGCCCCGCGCCTCGATGGTCGGTGACGTGCGGAAAGCCGACACGGCAAGGACTTCGGCCGCGTCCGGCCACGAGGAGCTGAGATCCTGCGCCTGCAACGCGAGCTGCCGGGACAGAGCAACCTGTTGCTCGGCAACGGCGGCACGGCGCTGAAGCACGGCGACGACGGTGATCACCATGCACGCCACCAACAACACGGCCAGAGCCTTGACCAGGTTGCGCAGCCGACGAGCCTGCCGCCGGGCGCTGGCCCGTTCAGCGGTCTCATGCGCCAGGCTCGAATCCAGAAAATCGCGCTCCAGCGGAGTCAGCACGACGGGCGAGTCAGAAGACAAAGAGCTGGCAGCGGCCAGCCGCACACCTCTATACAAGGCGCCCGGATCCCGGTCGACACCCGCCCACGCGAGCGCCGCCGTGGCTAGTTACTGGTGCTGCTGCAGGCGTTCGCTGTCCTCTTCGATCCACGCCCGCAACCGGGGCCAAGCCCTGGTCAACGCCTCATGCGCCAGCTCCACGCTGCCATTGGCGACAACCACAAGCCGTGCGGCGACAAGGGCGTTCAACGCCGGCCCCATCACCTCGTCCAGCGCCACCCGCCGGCGAAGGTCGTAAGCGCCATGGTTGGTCTGCACCAACCGCAGCAGCAACGACCGTGCAGCGGTCTGACCAGCGGAATCCAGCTCGGTGAAGGCATGCTCGGCGGTCGCGGCGATCGCCCCGGAGACCCCGCCGCTGGCCCGATACCCGCCCAGGGTGAGCTTGCCGTTCTCCCGTCTTCGCCACGTCTCCAGCAAAGCGTGCGACAGCAACGGCAACGCGCCCGGCTGGCCATGGGCGTCGATCACCGCGGCCGCGACCATCTCGGGTTCCACCTTGAGCCCCAAGGAAGTAGCCGGTTCGACAATGGCCCGCCGCAGCTCATCCGGCGTCATCGGCCCGACCAGCACCTGCGCGTCCCGCAAAGCGTTGACCAGGGCGGGGATCGCGGCACACCGGTCCAGGAAGTCGATCCGGCAGCCGATGACGACCTTGGCATCCGATGACAGCAGCGCGGAGACGAAGGAGTCACGCTCGGCGGCCTCCGAGCACAGCGTGAACGTCTCCTCGAACTGGTCCACGACGATCAGCGCGGGCCGCTCGGCGGTCCTGGCGGCCAGCTCCCGCAACGGATGCGCGGTCGGCGTCAACACGACCGACGACAGCGCGAGAGAAGGCACGAGACCGGCCCGGAGCAGCGACGACTTGCCCGATCCGGACGCCCCGAACACCCCCAGGAACGACCGTTTCCCCACCTCCCCCACCAGGTGCGAGACGAGTTCCTCGCGGCCCCGGAACAACGAGGCGTCCGAGGGCTGGAACGCCGCGAGCCCGAGATAGGGAGCGCTTTCGTCGCTGGGCGCGAGAACCGAAGCTGCCACCTCGCGCCACTGCTGTTCCCAGAACGAGATATCCCCTTCACACGCCTCGACGTACCCCAGCGTCACGGCCAGCGTCGGCAACTGCGTGCCGCCGGCCGCCTCGGACAACGCGGTGGACGAGAAATGGGCCTTCCTGGACAACTGCCGGTAGCTCGGCGATCCGGCCTTCTCGCGCAACTGGCGTAACTCCCACGCGAATCGCTGGACCGGGCCTTCGGACGGGTCGAGTGGACGTTCCGGCCGTCCCACCACACCTCCCCTGATCGACGAAGGGATGATTGTCCAGGCCGCTCAGGCGTTGCTGGACAACCCCCTGCCGCATAGATGTGGACGTCGTGAAACGACTCGGGATCATCCTCGCGCTGCTGGTGACGGCGGCCACACCGGCCACGGCCGCGCCCAACCAGATCACCGAACGCGACGGCTCGGCGTTCGCGCTGACGGCGGACTGGTCGCTGGACACGCAGGCCGCCGGGTTGGCGTCCACGCTCGGTTCCCGCCTGCCGGTCTCGGACGTGCTGGCCGCCGCGAACCGGTCCACCAACGACTGCTCCACCAGCCGCAAGCAGGCTCAGCCGGAGTTCTACGACCGCACGGACATCCCGTTGCAGCCCAGCCAGATCCTGCACAGCGGCGCACGGTTCTGTTGGGACGACAGCGACAGCACGGTGTCCTACTGGGTGCCGCAGGGTGTCACCGGATCATCCGACGCGGACGACGACGGCCAGTGGGGACCCAACAAGGTCATGGCCGTGAGCTGGCACTACGACACCGCCAAGGCCGGAACGCCGACCGACCATGGGGTCCGGCTGTCCTTGGTCGACCGTGTCACCGGCAAGTACCGCCATGTCCTGCTGGTGGAACCGACCAGCTCGTCCAACTTCAAGGCGGTGCCGATCCACGCGGGCGGCCTGGCGTGGCTGGGGCGCTACCTGTATGTCGCTGACACTTCCCGTGGGCTGCGTGTGTTCGACATGGAGCGCGTGCTGGAGGTGGCGACCGACCAGGACGACGTGATCGGTAAGAGCGGGAGCAAGTACTACGCCTACGGCTACCGCTATGTCGTGCCGCAGGTTGCCACGTACCGTCAAGCGGCGACGCCGCCTACGCCGTGCGTACCCCAGCCGAACGCGTTGTGCTACTCGTCACTCGCCCTCGACCGCAGCACGACGCCGGACACGCTCGTCGTCGGCGAATACCGCGACGGCCGCAGCACGGACCTGTCCATCGACGGCGGTCGCGTCGTGCACTACAACGTCGACGCGTCCACGCGGAAGCTCACGTTGACCTCGGGCAAGGCCGTGCCGAGCAAGGCCGTGACCACCCCGAAGAGCAACGTCCAGGGCGCGCAGACCTGGCAGGGCAACTACTACCTGGGCCGCAGCTCGGCCGACAAGCACAGCTTCATGTTCGCCGGATCGGCTGACATGAACACCTACAGCTGGGCCGTCGGCGGCGAGGACCTGTACTACGAGCACGGCGCAGGCTTGCTGTGGTCAGCCACGGAGCACGCATACAACGCCGCGGGCACGCTGATCGACAAGCGGATCGTGTTCGCCGTCCCGCTGGCGGACATCGCCCCGCGATGAGTTTTCCGGGAGTGGCTGGTCTACCCGGCATGAGCAAAGTGACCAGCCACATCTCGATCTCCCTCGACGGCTACGTCGCCGGCCCGGACCAGGGCCTGGACGACCCGATCGGCGTGGGCGGCTCCCGCGTGCACGAATGGATGTTCGCCACCGCGGTCTTCACCGGTGAGGGTGAGCGGACCGTCGACGACGACGCCGTCGAGGCGATCGGCCGGGGCGGGGCGTTCATCATGGGCCGCAACATGTTCGGTCCCGGCCGGGGCGAGTGGGACCTCGACTGGCGGGGCTGGTGGGGCGCCGAGCCGCCCTACCACGCCCCGGTCTTCGTGCTGACCAGCCACCCGCGTGAGCCACTGGTCATGGAGGGCGGCACGACCTTCACGTTCGTCACCGACGGCATCGAGTCGGCGTTGAAGCAGGCCCGC
>CBIMJO010000071.1:0-14538 GCA_966244135.1 uncultured Actinocrispum sp.
CGTTATTGGTGAAGAGCTGAAGCGTCAGGTAGTCGGCGGGCGTGAGCTTGTCGAAGACCAGGTGGATCGTCATCGGTTCGTTGCGGGTCAACAGGATCCGCACGCTCGCGCGGGTCTCGCCGTCCCGGGCCGAGATCACCTTGTCCTTGATCGGCAGGTAACCCGGGTCCTCGCCGGCCGCACTGTCCTCGACGGTGCTGACGGTCACCGACTTGTCGCCGTCCGGGGACGAGAAGAAGAAGTCCGCGGTGACCGACTTGTTGATCACCCAGCAGATCCCGCTGTCCTGGGACGTACCGGCGCACTGCGGGCCGCCTGGGCACTCACCGCCGGCGTTGGCGCGGCCGAGCGGGCCGTCGTCGTTGCGGATCCAGCCCGGCGCGGCACTGTGGCCGAGCCACACACCCTTGGGCGTGTCCAGCTGCACCCAGAACACCTCGAGGCGCTCGGGCACCTTGTCCGGGTTGATCTTCACCGAGATGTACTGCGTGGTGGCCTCGCCGCCCCACCTCAGCTCACCCTCGGTGGCCGCGTAGTCCTCGCCGGCCTTGGCCGGATCCTTGTCCGCCCGCGACCCGTCCCTCGTGTGGTACTGGACCGTCCCCTCGGCCTTGCACCCCTCGGCGGGCTTGATCGTGACCGGGAACCGGAACGTCGTGGCGTTGCCGGTGCCCTCCAGCTGCGACACACCACCGATGTCCACGATCGCCGGGGTACAGGCCGCTGCGGCCGACGACGGCAGCACCGCCGCCACCATGCCGGCCAGAAGCGCGACCGCGGCGATCAACCGGGCCGTTGCTGTTCTCATCTCCCTGACTCTCCCCACCTCTATCCTGCGGAACCGCTGTCCAACTGCATATCGTGCTGCTGTTGTGAAACGGTTGTGGGTGAGGCCGAACGGTCGCGGAACACCACCCACCGCATGGCGCAGTACATGTACACCGCCTCGCAGCCGCCCGCGAGGATCCGGGAGAGCCGGTAGTCGAGGCCGAGCGCGGTCAAACCCGTGGCCACGCCCAGGATCCAGGCCAGGTAGTTGATCACCACGACGATCACGTAGACGGTCAGCTGCGGCCCGACGGCGGCGTGCGAGCGGAAGTTGAAGGTCCGGTTGAGCGCGTAACTCAGCCCGAACGCGCAGGCGTACGCGATGGTGATGGCGAGCCAAAGGGGCAGCCAGCCGTGCAGCAGGCTGAGGATGGTCAGGTCCACGCCGAAGGTGAACCCGTTGATCACCGCGAACCCCGGCAGGCTGGGCGGGACGATCTTGTTGAGTCCAAAAGGGAGCCGCCGCACGACGGCGGCCATGGCGGCGGTGAACCGCTCCCCCGGAGTAGCCGTCATGCCGCCCAGTCAAGCAAGCCCGGGTGTCCGGCAGGCGAAGCGCCGTTCACCCACCGTCCACTTCGGCAACCTGGCGAAATCACGCCTCGCCAAGTCTTTACCAAAGGTTAAAGTCGGGTCATGGATTTCGACGGCCGGCTTATCGTCATCACTGGTGGGGGCAGTGGTATCGGTGCGGCCCTGGCCCGGCGGTTCGCCGGGGAGAACCCCCGTGGCGTTGTCATCGCGGACAAGAACCTCGAGCACGCCAAGGCTGTGGCCGCCGAGGTGCGGGGTATGGCCGTCCAGGCCGACGTCGGTTACGAGACCGAGATCCTGCGCGTCATCACCCAGGCGGAGAGCATGTACGGACCGGTGGACGTCTGGATCTCCAACGCGGGCACCGTGCACCCGCAAGGTGGCCCAGAGATCGGCGACACCGGCTGGCAGCGGCAGTGGGACATGCACGTGATGTCGCACGTGTGGGCGGCCCGGGCGTTACTCCCGGCGATGCTCGACCGGGAGGACGGCTACCTGGTGAACGTGGCCTCCTGCGCGGGACTGCTGACCAGTCCCGGCGCCATGCCTTACACCGTCACCAAACACGCGGCCGTCGCCCTCGCCGAGTCGCTCGCCGTGGTGCACGCCAACACCGGCGTGCGGTTCTCCTGTGTGTGCCCGGGAGTCGTGGACACGCCGATGATGTCCAACGGGGACCAGACCGCCGCCAAACGGGCCGCGCGGATCGCCAGCCGGATGATCCCGGCCCGGCAGGCCGCCGACACCATCGTGCGCGACCTCGAGGCGGAGCGGTTCCTGATCCTGACCCACCCGGACGAGACGTCGGCCGCCGCCCGGCTGCGGGCCACCGACCCGGACGGCTACATCGCCTCGGTCCAGGACGTGTGGCACGCAGCGAGCAAGGGTTGGGTGCCGGCTAGCCGGTGATCTCTATCGAGTCGACGCGGTTGGGGTAGAAGGCGACGTGGTCCTTGATCTGCGCCACCGGGTCGAACGGGGTCTCGTAGGACCACACCGAGTTCACGCCGTCCTCGCCCGCGGGCACGAGGCTGTAGTAGGAGGCGTCGCCCTTGTAGGGACAGTAGGTCTGGTGCTCGGTGCGCTCCAGCTTGGTGAAGTCCACGTCCTTGCGCGGGATGTACTGCACCGCCGGGTAGGTGGACTCCTGCAGGGTGAGCGCGTCCTGCGAGTCGGCGATCACCTCGCCGCCGAGCTTCACGACCACGCGGCCGCTCGTCGGGGTGACGGTGATCGGGTGGTCCGGGCCGGGGGTCTTCCTTGGCTTGTCTGTCACTCAACCAACTGTAGCCCGGGATCACCGGGCGTTCGGATGACGCAGGATGGAGATATGGAACTCGGGATCTACAGCTTCGGGGACCGCGCGCCGGACCCGCTCACCGGTGAGCAGGTGCCGGTGGCCGACGCGCTGGCCAACACCCTGGAGCGGATCAAACTCGCCGATGAGCTGGGCATCGGCATGTACGGCCTGGGTGAGCACCACCTGGACCAGTACGCCATCTCCAACCCTGGCACCGTCCTGGCCGCCGCGGCCAGCATCACCCAGAACATCACCCTGTCCAGCGCGGTGACCGTGCTCAGCACCGAGGACCCGGTGCGGGTGTACCAGCAGTTCACCACGCTCGACCAGCTCAGCCACGGCCGCGCGGAGCTGCTGGCCGGGCGCGGCTCGTTCACCGAGTCGTTCCCGTTGTTCGGCGCGAAGCTGTCGGACTACGACGAGCTGTTCGAGGAGAAACTCGCGCTGCTGCTGACCATCGACCGCGACGACCCGGTCACGTGGTCTGGCAAGTTCCGGCCACCTTTGGAGAACGTCCGGGTTCTGCCCCGGCCGTACCGCGACCGGCTGCGCATCTCGGTGGGCACGGGCGGTAACCCGGAGTCGTCGATCCGGGCCGGTCTGCTTGGCCTGCCAGTGGTCTACGCCGTCATCGGCGGACAGCCGGAACGGTTCGCGCCACTGGTCGACCTGTACCGGCGGGCCGGGGCCGCGGGCGAGCACGGCGCCGAGGACCTGCACGTGACGATGGGCGCGATCGGGTTCATCGACCGCACCTCCCAGGGCGCCAAGGAGACCTTCTTCCCGTACTGGATGGAGGTCATGAAGTACGGGTCGCAATCGCGCGGCTGGCCGCTGCCGTCGCGGGCCGACTACGACGCGGCCACGCGCGGCGCGCAGGCGTTGTTCACCGGCAGCCCGCAGGAGGTCGCCGAGCGGATCATCGAGGTCGGCAGACTCGTTGGCGCGGACCGGTACGCGATGCAGATGGACTGGGCCGGGGTGCCGCACGCCAAGGTGATGAACGCCATCGAGCTGCTCGGCACCGAGGTGCTTCCGCTAGTTCGCAAGGAGTTCGGCGACTGACCACTGGACCGGGCCCTCGGCCGCGTAGAGACGCGTGAGGCGGTGCATCTCGTAGCGGCCCTGGGCGTGGTCCACCAGGTTCTCCTCGACCAGCCGGTCCAGCACGCGGGCCTGTGCCGTGTACCGGTTGAACGTGCGGAAAGTGGCCGCGGCACAGGGATCCAGCGTCCGGTAGGACCAGGTCAGGGCCTCGCGGAGGTCCTCTTCGCCGAAGCTGAAGTCGTCCAGGCTGCCGTCCGTCAACGCCTCGGCCATGCTGCCCGCGTTGCGTGCGCGTTCGGCCGCGATGGCCAGGGCCAGCGGAAGCCGGTCGCACAGCTCGACGATCCTGTTGGCCGCCGCGGAATCCACGACGTTCATCCCCGCGGTCAGCAGGTCGAGTGCCTCGCTCTGGGTCAACCGGCCGACCGTCCAGCGTGCCGCACCGTCCTTGATGGACAGACCGCGCAACTGGTTGCGGCTGGTGACGATCACGAGACTGCCCGGGCCCGGCAGCAGCGGCCGGACCTGAGCGGCGTCGCGGGCGTTGTCCAGCAACAGCAAGGTCCGCCGCCCGGCCAAAGTGGTGCGCAGCAAGGCAGATCGCTCGTGCAGCTGAGCGGGAACCCGTTCCCCGGGCACGCCCAGCGCCTGGAGCGCGGTCTTCAGCGCGGCGGCGGGCGTGACCGGGTTGTCCCGTGAGTAGCCCCGGAGATCCAGGTACAGCTGGACATCCGGGTAGCGGGCGGCGATCCGGTGCGCCCAGTGCACGGCGAGCGCGGTCTTTCCCATCCCGGCCGGGCCGTCGATGGTGACGATCGCGTTCCTGTCCATTGTGGACAAGATATGGTCCAGTGCGGACAGGTCGGCCGCGCGGCCGGTGAACCGGGCGTGGCCGGGTGGCAGCTGGTGCGGGCCCCTGCTCGCGGCCGGCCGGTCGCCGCGCAGCACGATCTGGTGCAGCCGTTGCAGTTCCGCCCCTGGGTCGATGCCAAGGTCGTCCCGCAGGATCGTGTGCACCCGCCGGTAGGCCGCGAGCGCGTCGGCCCGCCGCCCGGCCCGGTGCAGCGCGCCGATCAGCCGCAGCCACAACGATTCCCGGAACGAGTACGTGTTGGTCAGCTGCCACAGCTCGGCGATCAGCTCGCTGGAGCGGCCCCGGGCCAGTTCGAGGTCGATCCGCCGCTCGGTCGCGGTGAACCACTCCTCGGTCAGGCCCGGCACGATGTCGCGTTCCAGCCAGCCGCACTCCACCCCGGTGAACGGCCGCCCGCGCCACAGCCCGAGCGCCTCGGTGACGCGGTCCAGCTCGTCGTCCGAGGTCTGCGCCACCCGGGCCTGGCGCAGCAGCTCCCGGAACCGGTGCAGGTCAACGCTCTGACCCGCGCCGGCCAGCGAGTACCCGCCGCCCGGGTAGGACGTGATGGCGCCACTGCCGAGCAACCGCCGCAACCGGGTCACGTACGTGGACAGCGTGCCCCGTACGTTCGCCGGCTGCTGGTCCCCCCACAGTTGCTCGGCCAACGTGTCGACCCGCACCGGCTGGCCATCCGCCAGCACGAGTACCGACAAAAGCGATCGCAGGTGGCCTGGCGGTACGGAGACCTCCGTGGTCCCGTCCGTCACTACCCAGGCTCCCAGCACTTTCACCTCGAGCACGTCGCCCCCCAACGCCCTTGGCCTACCCCCAGCAGGCCACACGGGACATAGTCACGAGGCGGCCTTTCACGAACCTTTCACGGGCAGCGCGGTCAGCCGCCAGGTGCCGCCGTCGGGCGTCCGCTCGACCCCCTCACCCAGCCGCAAGCTGGGGAAACGGTCGAAAAGCCGGGTCAGCGCGACCTCCGTCTCGACCCGGGCGAGGGCGGCGCCGAGGCAGAAGTGCGGGCCGTGCCCGAAGCCGACATGCCCGGTTGCCTGCCGCGTGACGTCGAACGTGTCCGGATGCTCGAAGACCCGCGGATCACGGTTGGCGGCGACCATGGCCGTGGTGACCGCGTCGCCCTTGCGGATCAGGACTCCTTCGAGCTCAACGTCCTGCGTGGCGTAGCGGGGCGCGGTGAGCAGCTGGGGGCTGCAGAAGCGCATCAGCTCGTCGACGTTGACCTCCTTGATCTGCTGGGTCAGCATCAGCTCGACGGCGTTGGTGATCAGGTTCGCCGGGGTCTGCCCGGCGAGGACCAGGTGCCAGACCAGGCTGACGATCTCGGTGTCGGTGAGGCGTTCGTCCTCGTTCGCCTGGATCAGGAAGGACACCAGGTCGTCGGCGGGTTCCTCGCGGCGCCTGGCCACCGCGGCCAGGGTGTCGTCCATGATCCCGGGGATCGCCTCCGCGAAACCGGGGCCGTGACCGGCGGCGATCGCGGCGCCGTACTCGCGCCACTGCGGCCGGTCCTCCCGTGGGATGCCGACGAACTCGCAGATCACGTCCATCGGCAGCGGCTGGGCGAAGTCGCGGACCAGGTCCTGGGGTGCCTCGTCGAGCAGGGCGTCGACGATCGGGACGATCCGAGGGCGGAACTCCTCCGCGCGCCTCGGGGTGAACGCGGGAGCCACCAGCCGCCGGAGCCGGTGGTGGTCCGGGCCGTCCATTTCGGACAAGGTTCGCATGTAGGGCAGGTAGCGCTCGGGGATGCCCGATGGCCGCATGAAGCTCGCCGGGCTCAGCTCGAACCGCGGGTCGGCCAGCATCGCCTTGACGGTGTCGTACCTGGTCATCACCCACCAGGTGCCCATCCCCGGGATCAGCAGCCGCGCGAGCGGCGCCTGGTCGCGGGCCTTGCCGTACGCGGTGAACGGGTCGTTCAGCACCCCCGGGTCGCTCACGTCGATCTCCGGAACGTTCACTGTGCCTCCATTTCAGATGATCAGATCAGATGCTCACATCATATGAAATGCCTCGGTACTGTGTGGCCTATGGGGGACGTTCGGTCGATTGGCGCTGGCAGGCCGCTGGTGCTGCTGCATGGGTTCGGGGCCGGCGGGGAGCAGTTGATCTCGCACGGGCCCGCTTCGACGCTCGCTTCGCAGGGCTTTCGGGTGGTCCTGCCGGACCTGCGAGGGCATGGGGACAACACCCGAGGGCCTTATCCGCCCGATGTGCTGGTGGACGACGGGCTTGAGCTGGTCTCTTCGCTGGGCTCGTACTGGCTGGGCGGGTATTCGCTGGGTGCTCGGGTGGCTTTGCGGATGCTGGTGCGGGGTGCGCGGCCCGTTGGCGCGGTCATCGCTGGTCAGGGGCTTGATGCGGTGACCAGGTCGCCGCAGGGCGGGGGCGTCCGGCGTCGCGCGCTGACAGCGATGGCCGCTGGTTCGCCGCTGGATCCGGCCACTCCGGAGGGGGCAGCAGGCTTACTGGTTCGGGCAGGCCGGGGTTGACCCGCGGACGTTGCTGCTGGTGCTGGACTCGCTGGTGCCCACTCCCGTTGAGGCTTTGGCGCAGGTCGAGACGCCTGTTCTGGTGGCCACCGGAGACGAGGACACCTCCGGCTCGGAGCTGGCTTCCTCGTTGCCGGACGCACGGTTCGTGCAGGTCCCCGGCAACCACTTCACCGCCATGGGCAGCCCGGAGCTGGCCGCCGCGATGATCGACTTCCTCGGCTGATGGACATCATCGAGGCGGGCCTGATGGGCCTGCGAACCGCGGAGTCCGAGCTGGCGCGGCGGGAGACACCGCTGCGGTTCACGCTGTACCCGATGATCCACCTGGCCGAGGCGTCGTTCTATGCCGAGGTGTCCCGCCGGCTACGTGGGCACGACCTGATCGTCGCCGAGGGCGGGCGGCCTTCAGAGCAGTCCCACCGCCCCTCCCCTCTCGCCACCCGCCTGGGCCTGGTCGCTCAGACCTACGAGATGGTCGAGGTCGGCGTCCCCATCCTGTGGCCCGACATGCCCAGCGACGAGTTCGACCGGAAGTGGCGGAAACTCCCGTTCCTGGAACGCGCCATGCTGCCGCTCAGCGCCCTCTACCTGCGCACCTTCGCCACCCGCGAACTCCTGGCCCGCCACCTGGTGACCAACGACGACACCGAGATCGACCAGTGGAACCCCACCCGCGCCACCGACCGCCTGATCCTCGACGAACGAGACGCCCTCCTCATCCAAGCGATCACCGACATCCACAACACCCGCCAGAACGAACACATCAACGTCGCCATCGTCTACGGCGCCGGCCACATGCCCACCGTCGTCACCCACATGATGTCCACGCTGGGCTACGTCGTCGTCTCAGCCGAATGGCTCACGGTTTTTGACTACTGACAACCGGGCTACTGCTTCCGGCTGTTGATGTCTTCCGGCGCGTCGAGATGCTGTTCCTCGGCGGTGATGCTGCCGAGCATGGCGAGTTTGTCCGCCATTTCGGTGGCTGGTTCGGCTCGGAACATCTTCATCAGGAGGTCGGTGCCGTTGAGGCGGAGGGTTTCGTAGTTGAGGTCGAGGTCGCCGACGATGGGGTGGTGGTACTGGGTGTGGCCGGTGGTCTTCTCCTTGACCTCGGCCTTGGCCCAGCGTTTGCTGAACTCCTCGCTGCGCACAGTCAGCTCACCGATCAGGGCCAGCAGCTCGGAGTTCGCCGGGTAGTGGGTCGCGGCGGCGCGGATGCCCGCGACGGTGGCCCAGGCGATGCGGTTCCAGTCGCGGTAGAAGGTGCGGCCGTCGGGGTCGAGGAAGATCAACCGCGCCAGGTTGTCGCTGTGCCGGTGACCCGCGTAGATGGCGCGGCCCAGGTGGTTGTGCGCCACGACGTTGTACATGTCGTCCATGATCACGACCGGGTGGTCGGTCAGTTCGTTGATCAGGGCGATGAGGTTGTCCGAGACCTTGGCGTGGCGGGGCTGGACGTGGGGGCCCGCAGTGGCGATGGCGAACAGGTAGCGCTGCGCGTCCGGGCTCAGCCGCAGGACCTGGGCGAGCGCGTTCAGCACGCTGGGTGAGGGGTGCTGCTCACGGCCCTGCTCCAGTCGCGTGTAGTAGTCGACGCTCAGCCCGGCCAGCGAGGCGACCTCCTCCCGGCGCAGGCCCGGCACCCGGCGCGTCCCGGTGCGCGGCAGCCCGGCCTCCTCCGGCTTGACGCTCGCGCGCCGCGCCTTCAGGAAGGTCCCCAGCTGGTTGTCGCTCATGGTCCGATGGTAGGTGGCGAACGCCGGGCGAGGGTGGGTGTGCGGCAACCAGGGTGCAGCCCGGCCAGGTATCCAGGCGACCTGGCGATTAGCGTCGAGGACATGAAGCACATCTCGATTGGTTCGCTGGACGTCTCCCGGATCGGGCTCGGCGCCATGTCGATGTCGGCCTTCTACACCGGCGCCGGGAGCGATGACGAGGAAGCGGTCCGGACCATCCACAAAGCCCTGGACCTCGGGATCACCTTCGTGGACACCGCCGAGGTCTACGGCCCGTACACCAACGAGGAGCTCGTCGGCCGCGCCATCGCCGGGCGCCGGGACGAGGTCGTGCTGGCCAGCAAGTTCGGCATGATCTCCCACCCGAACAACGGCGAGCGCAGGTTCGACAGCACGCCGGCGAACATCCGCACCGCGGTGGACGGCTCGCTCAAGCGGCTCGGTGTCGACCACATCGACCTCTACTACCAGCACCGTGTGGACCCGCGCACGCCGATCGAGGACACCGTCGGCGCCCTCGCGGAACTGGTGCGGGACGGCAAGATCCGGCACATCGGCCTGTCCGAGGCAGGCGCGGACGTCATCCGCCGCGCGCACGCCGTGCACCCGATCACCGCGGTGCAGTCCGAGTACTCGCTGTGGACGCGCGACCCGGAGGCCGAGGTCCTGCCGGTGCTGCGGGAGCTGGGCATCGGGTTCGTCCCGTACTCCCCGCTCGGCCGCGGCTTCCTGACCGGCGCGATCCGGTCCACCGACGAGATGGCCGCGGACGACGTCCGCCGGACCAACCCGCGGTTCGCCGACGGCAACCTGCAGGCGAACCTGCAGATCGTCGAGGAGGTCGAGGCGGTGGCCAAGGAGGTCGGCGCCACCGCGGCGCAGGTCGCGCTGGCGTGGCTTTTGGCCCAGGGCAACGACATCGCGCCGATCCCCGGCACGAAACGGGTGTCCCGCCTGGTCGAGAACGCGGCCGCTGACGAAGTCCGGCTCAGCGAGGCGCAACTGGGGCGGTTGACGGCGATCCAGCCGCCGGCCGGTGACCGGTACGCCAACATGACGTCGATGAGCGCCCAAAGCATCCGATGACACGCTCGCTGATGGTGTTGTTCGCGATCGCGGGCGGCGCGGCGGTCGGGAGCTTGTACTACGCCCAGCCGTTGCTCGACCTGATCGCGCGGGACCTGCATGTACCGCAGGAGTCCGCGGGGTTGCTGGTGACCGCCTCCCAGATCGGCTACGCCCTCGGCATTCTGTTCATCGTCCCGCTGGGCGACCTGCGGGACCGCCGCCGCCTGGTGCCGTTGATGATGCTGCTGTCCGCAGTCGCGTTGGCGGCCTGCGGCATCGCACCGGGTTTCGTCACGCTGACCCTGGCCATCGCCGCGGTCGGCGTGACCACGGTGTCCGGGCAGATCCTCGCGCCACTGGCCGGGGATCTGTCCGACGACGCCTCCCGGGGCAAGGTGGTCGGGATCGTGGTCAGCGGCCTGATCACCGGGATCCTGGTGGCCCGGATCTTCAGCGGCGTGATCGCCGGACTGGCCGGGTGGCGGGTCGTTTTCCTTATCGCAGCGGGGATCGCGGTCATTCTCGCGGCGCTGCTGTACCGGTCGATCCCGCGCATCCCCTCGAAGACCACCGCGTCCTATCTGGGGCTGCTGCGGTCGGTGCTGTCCTTTGTGGTGCGTGAGCGGACCCTTCAGGTGACCATGGTGCTGGGCGCCACGTCATTCGCTGTGTTCACCATGTTCTGGACGTCATTGACGTTCCTGCTCAGCAACCCGCCGTACAGCTACCCGACCTCGATCATCGGCCTGTTCGGGATCGCCGGTCTGGTCGGCGCTCTCGCGGCGCAGGGCGCGGGACGCGTCCACGACCGCGGACTGTCCATTGGGGGCACGGGCGTGTCCTGGCTGCTGGTGTTCGCCGGGATCCTGGTCGCCGGCTTCGGCCGGAACGTCCTGGTGCTGCTGCTGATCGGGATCGTCGTGCTGGACATCGGCATCCAGGCCCAGCACATCCTCAACCAGTCCCGCTTGTTCCAGCTCGCACCCTTCGCGCGCAGCCGGGTGAACACCGCCTACATCACCGGGAACTTCGTCGGCGGCACGATCGGATCATTGGTGTCGACCGTGTTGTGGGCGGCAGGTGGCTGGGGTGCGATCACCGGCGCGGGCGCGATCCTGTCCGGCGCCGCACTGCTTCTGTGGGCTGCCACCAGGAATGGCGCCTTGAAATTGGCGCTTGCTCCTGCCTAAGGCTTCCGGGCGCCGGGCCAGTCGCCGCGGCCGATCATCAGCAGCACAAGGGAAGCGATGTTCCAGGCGTCGTCGTCGCCACGGTGGTGACGGCCGTCGAGGGGGAGTTTGGCGATCTTGAGGGCCTGAGCCATGCCTACCGGCCTGGGCAGGCCGAAGGACTCGGCGAACACGGCTTTGGCGTTGATGTGCCGGTTGCCGAACGGATACTCCACTGTGGACGCTTGGCATTGGCGGGTGAACTGCTTGCGGTCGTAGTCGCCCCAGCTGGCCCAGCCGCGTTTGCCCGCGTCGTGCTCGGCGGCCAAGGTCTTGCAGGCCTCGGCGAAACTCACCCCGCGGTCGACCTCGTTCTGTGTCAGCCCGGTCAGCTCCGTGCAGAACTCGCTGACTTCGGACCGGGCCGGGCGTACCAGGATCCGGTGCTTGGCAACGCGTTCACGCGCGTCGAGGTCGACCACGGTCAGCCCGATCTCGATGATCTCACTGACCTGGCCCTTCGGCGGGGCGCCGGTCCAGCACGTGGCCTCGACGTCCACGACGTTCATCAACACGGGCGGAAGAGTAGCGGTCGCAGTGGGTCAGTCGCCTGTGAATATGTCCGTGGGGTTTCCGGGGATGCCCGTGGTCATGGGGAAGAACGCCATGAACGACCGGCCCGTGCCGACGAGGCTGTGGTAGTCGCCCAGGTACAAGGAAGGCACTGGGCGGTCGGCTTTCGGCGCGGTCGCCAGGTCGAACGGGCCCGCGATGTGCCGTTCCGTCCACGTGACACCGTTATCGCTGGAGGTCACGAGCCAGTAGTCGGTCGGCAGGGTGGCGGGATCGCTGGTGTTGTCGCGGAAGTCGTAGTAGCCGACGCCCACGGTCCCATCGCGTTGTGCGGCCAGAGCGCTGAAGAACGCCGGTACGGCGAGGTTCTTGTTCACCGGGACAGGTGTGGACCACGTGCGGCCGGCGTCGGCGGACCGCGAGATCACGATGCTGTCGTGGGTTCCGTTGGTGAACCGGGAATCCTGCCAGCTCACATAAAGCGTGCCGTGGCCGTCCACCGCGGCCTGCGGCAACTGGGCCCCGTCGCGGACCGGGGTTCCGGTCTCCGGGTCCTTGGTGCCGGCCCATTGCTGGGTGGCGATCACACTCGGGTCCGACCAGGTCACGCCCTTGTCGGTGGAACGAACCGTCGCCAGGTCGACGACCGCGCCGCTTTGCCGGTAGCGCGCGAAAACGTTGACGAGCGTGCCGTCCGGCAGGACGACGAGCCGGTTCGCGGTGGTCTCCGCGTCGATCCCGGGGTCGTGGACGATGCGGGGCGATTCCCAGGTCCGGCCGCCGTCGATGCTGCGTCGCAGGATGGTCGGGCCTTTGAAGTGCGGCGGGTCGAGCAGGGTGACCGCGGTCCACAAGGCATAGATGTAACGCGAGTCGGTCGGGTCGGCTGTACCCGTTGGGAGGTCGTTGAAGACGGTCTCGTCGCCTTGGGCGAGGAGGGTCGGGTCGCCCCAGCTGAGGCCGCCGTCGTCCGAACGGGACACCATGACGCCGTTGACCGAGCCGGGTTCGAACGTGGCGCCGGTCATGGAAAGCGTGACCAGGTAAGCGGTTCCGTCCGGGCCGACGGTGGTCCAGGCGTCCGTGGCCCGCTTGAAGGCGTTGTTGCCGCTGCACTCCGAGACCTTGGGCACGGCCCGGTGCCAAGTCCAGCCGCCGTCGGTGGAGGTCGCGGTGACCACGCCCTGTGAGGCCACTGTGGACCATCGGTCCGACTGGTAGGCGCCGACCAGGTGACGCGGGTTGCGTGGGTCCACCGACAGATGCGGCTGGACTTCCGCGTTGGTATACAACGTACCTGGTGCGGCGCCGCTACATCCCGGCGCGAACGGGCTCGGGCCGGACACCCGGGTGGAGCTGCGCGTCGCGTTGGCCGCGCTGCCCGCCAACGCCATTGCCGACACGATCGCGATGAGAAGGGAGAACCGCCGCATCACCCAAACCCCCCATATCGGCCATCCGGTTCAGGCTATCCCCGCGGACGACCGAAGGCGAGCTACGAGCGGCGCAATCTCCGCCACCAACGAGGAGGAGGCGGCGGCGCCGGTTGGACGGCAGCGGTTGGACGCGGCCGACGAGCGCGCCATTCGGCGACCACCTCGTCGGCGTCCACTTTGCCGATGGGGACATGTGGCCCAGCCGGTGCCCGCATCCAGGCGACGATCCGTTGGTTGAGATCGGCGACCGTTTCACGAACCTGACGCTCTGATGGCAAATCCGCGACAGCTCCCGGCAAATGCTCGATCTCCCGCCGCAGCCGCAGCGACTCCGGCAGCATCCCCTCGGCGGACAACCCTTCGCGCTCGAGGAGTCCCTTGACCCACCAGTTCTCGTCGTGCGGCTTGTCCGCACCTGGCAACGGTTTGCCGGTACCCGGCAGATCGTCGAACTCGCCGCGCTCGGTCGCCTCGCGGATCTGCTTGTCGATCCACGTCTCGAACGACATCCCGAACGGCTTCCGTTCCGTCACAGCTTCATGGTACGTGGCGGCAGTCAGGAAACGGCGAGCCTCACCACCCCGGAGACATAACGACCACCCTTGACATCACCGGTGGGAACGAGGCCGTGCCAGCGGAACACCATCCTCCACAGTGGACAACAGCGGCGTCCGGTTCTCCGCCGGCGTCACCACGGCCCCATACCCATCGTCACCGACCGCATAAGCGGTCAGGGATCAAGCAGCCCGGCGCGGCAAGGACGGACGAGCGGGCACGGCCAGCCGGTTGAAGTTGTTGATCACCACGATCATCCAGGCCACCGCCTGGTACTGCGCCTCGGTGAAGACCTTGGTGGCCAACGAGTACACCTCGTCGGGAACGTCCTGTGTGGAGCACAGCCGCGTCATCACCTCGGTCAGCTCAAGGGCGGCGCGCTCCTGCTCCGAGTACAGGTCCGTCTCCCGCCACGCGTCGAGCAGGAAGATCCTGCGGGTGTCCTCGCCCAGCTTGACCGCGTCGGTCGTGTGCATGTCGAGGCAGTAGGCGCAGCCGTTGATCTGCGAGGCGCGGATCTTGACCAGTTCGAGGAGCGTCTGGTCGACGCCCGCGGCGGCCGCCGCCTGGGTGACTTCCTCGGACAGGGTCAGCAGGGCCTTGAAGGCCTTCGGGATACCGGGCGAGAGGCTGATTCGCTTTGTCATGGCACCAACGTTAGGGCGAACTTGTTCACGCGTAGAGTCCAGTTCCATGGCGGATTCGTGGTCCAGTTCGGTCGACGCCCATCTGGGCTGGGCGCCCGGCAGCGGGCGCAAGGCGCTGGCGGACGCCGTGCGCAAGGCGATCCGGGACGGCCGCTGGCAGCCGGGCGCGGTGGTCCCGTCGACCCGCGCACTGGCCCATGACCTGGGCATTGCCCGCGGCACGGTCACCCGCGTGTACTCCGACCTGGTCGCCGAGGGGTACCT
>CBIMJO010000072.1:0-14531 GCA_966244135.1 uncultured Actinocrispum sp.
GCGCCACCTCAACATCCACCCCCCAACCATACCAACATGCCATGGAGGGTGCGGCCGGGCCGCACCCTCCACTGTGGATTAGGGCAAGGCGTTCAGGAACGGCTCCATGTTGTTCATGAACTCCCAGCTGTAGAAGCGGTCCCAGTTGATGGACCACGTCATCAGGCCGCGGAAGTCCGGGGAGGCCCCGCCGCGCAACGTGTATCCGCCGCAGTTGGTCCCGCGCGCCAGGCAGGTCACGGCCTGCTGGTTCTGCGCTGGGGAGATGTAGCCGTTGCCCGCGCTGACCGCCGCCGGGACACCGAAGGCGATCTGGTCGGCCCGCAGGCCCGGGAACCTGATCCCGGTGTTGGCCACCGTGAACCCGGCCTTGACCATGTCGGTCATCGCGATGTGGAAGCTCGCGTCACCCATGTTGTGGTACTGGTTGTCCAGCCCCATCACCGGTCCGGAGTTGTAGTCCTGCACGTGCAGCACGGTCAGGGCATCGCGCATCGCGTAGATCACCGGCAGGTACGAGCCGGTGCGGTTGTCGCCGCCGCCCGCGCCGCCGTAGAACTGGTAGCCGACCTGGACGAAGAACGTCTCCGGCGCCATGGTCAGCACGAACCCGTTGCCGTAGCGCGACTTCAGGCTGCGCAGCGCGGAGATCAGGTTCACGATCACCGGCGTGGTCGGGTTGCGGAAGTCGGTGTCGCCCGCGTTCAGGAACAGCGAGTGACCCTCGAAGTCCACGTCCAGCCCGTTGAGGCCGTAGCGGTCGATGATCGCCGACACCGAGCTGACGAACTTGTCCCGCGCGGCCGTGGTGGTCAGCTGGACCTGGCCGTTCTGGCCGCCGATGGACAGCAGCACCTTCTTGCCCTGAGCCTGCTTGGCGCGGATCGCGGCGATGAAGTCGGCCTCGCTCTCCACTCCCGGGCACTCGCTGACCGGGCACTGGCTGAACCGGATGTCCCCGGACGTGACCGAAGTGGGCTCGCCGAACGCGAGGTTGATGATGTCCCACGCCTGCGGCACATCGGCCATCCGCATGTACCCGGACCCGTTGGCGAAGCTCGCGTGCAGGTACCCGATCAGCGCGTGCTTGGGCAGTCCGGTGTTCGTGCAGCCGGACGTCGACGCCGAGGCCTCGCTCGTCTTCGCCGACTCACCGTTGGCGTTGTAGGCCGCGACCGAGTAGCTGTGGCTCGTGCACGCGGTCAGGCCGGAGATCGTGGTGCTCGTTCCGGTCACCGTGGCGCGGACCGTCGAGCCCTCGTAGACGCGGTATCCGGTGACGGTCCCCGCGGAGGCGCCCCAGGACAGGGCGATCGAGTTGCTCGTCACCGTGCCGACCGTCGGATTGCCTGGCACGCCAGGCGTTCCCGGGCTGCTGCCGCCCGGGCCGTCCAGGCTGACGTCGTCGGCGTTGTAGGTGCCCGTCGCATACCAGCCGTGCAGGTACAGCTCGGCGCTCGTCTGGCTCGCACCGGAGGTGAAGGTGAGCGACAGCTGGGTGTAGCTCGTCGCCGCGGTCCACGTCGACGGGCCGCCGGTGATCCCCAGGTAGACCGGGTTGCCCCGGACCCACGCGGACACCGAGTAGGTCGTGTTGGGCACGACCGACACCGTCTGTGAGCACTTGGCGATGTCCGACCCGGTCGCCGTCGCGGCCAGGGCGTTGCTGCCGGAGTGCACGGGGCTGGTCACGACCGCTCCGCCCGCGCAGGTCCAGCCGGACAACGACCCGGCCTCGAAACCGGGGTTGGTCAGCAGGTTGGCCGCGGTCGCGGGACTACCGCCGGTGACGACACCGGCGACGGCCAATGCGAGAACGGCGACGAATGAGGACAGTCTGGATCGCTTCATGGCGGTCCTCCAGGCAGGGTTTGGCGGCACACCGTTCCACATTGTCTAGACCAATTAACGGCTGTTGTCCAGACCACACCGGGGTACAGTCCGGTCTTGTCAGGCGGTTGGCCCAGCGCGGGCCTGGTGAGCGCCCCCGCTCAGTCCTCAGTGGACCAGTCGGCGACCCCGGCGAGCTCGTCGGCCAGGCCGGTCAGCCAGCGGCCGAGGCGGGCGACCAGTCGGTCGCAGTGGTCCTCGACGGCGTCCGGGTCCTGCTGGACGACCTCCCACGGCACGCCCATCCGCACGGCGATCGACATGCCCAGCTCGACAAGGGTCCAGACCCAGGTCTGCCGTTCGGTCGCGGTGCTGATGACGACCCGGGCGCGTTCCCGGTCGATGGTCGCCAGGACGGTGTCGACGTTGTTCTGGGTGCGGACGGCGGCGACGTCGTACTCCTCGCCTCTCGCGAGCAGCGGCAGCAGACCGGAGCCGTCGACGGCCATGTCGCGCAGCACCAGGAGGTGCTCACGCAGCCAGGTGGCGGTGAGCCAGGACAGCTCCCCCACGATGTCCTCGCCCGCCCTGCTCCACGTGCTTACGCCAATCCGATCGTTCGCCACACTCACTCCGCCGTCCGGGACCGTCACACATAGTGGACAACGCAAACCACCACCAGGCGGTTCACACTTCGCCGGTCACAGCTCAGCAAACGGGGGCGGCACACTAGCCCGAAAGGGCGGAAAAACGCAATTGACTCCGCATCACACGATAGGGTGACGCGAGTCTTTCGACGAATCCGTGGGGGATTTTTTCGTGAACCAGGCTTTCCAGGTCGACCTGCGCGGCGTGGTCGACCTGCTCAGCAGGCACCTCTATGCCAGCCCGAGGGTGTATCTGCGCGAGCTGCTGCAGAACGCGGTGGACGCGATCACCGCGCGCCGGGCCGATGAGCCCGCCGCGCCGGCGCGGATCGAGATCACCATCGAGGGCACCGCCCTGCGGATCACCGACACCGGCATCGGGCTGACCGAGGCGCAGGTCCACGAGCTGCTGGCGACCATCGGCCGCAGTTCCAAGCGCGACGACCTCGGCTTCGCGCGGCACGAGTTCCTCGGCCAGTTCGGCATCGGCCTGTTGTCCGCTTTCCTGGTCGCCGACGAGGTACAGGTGCGGACACGTTCTGTTTCCGGCGCGCCGGCGGTGGAATGGGTCGGCCGCGCCGACGGAACCTACAGCATTTCCCCCAGCGCTCAGGAAACAACCGGTACGACCGTGTACCTGCGAGCGCGCAACGGTTCGGCGGAATGGTTCGAGCCGGCGACGGTCACCGGGCTGGCCCGGTTGTTCGGTTCGATGCTGCCGTTCGACATCACCGTTCAAGGCCAATTGGTCACCTCCGCGGTGCCGTGGGCGGACGACAACCGTCACGCTGGGCAGCGTCAGGCCGACCTGGTCGGGTACGCGCAGGACACCTTCGGGTTCACGCCGTTCGACGTCATCGAGCTCGACGTCCCCGAGGCCGGGCTCACCGGCGCGGCGTACGTGCTGCCGTTCCCGGCCAACCCGGCCGAGCACTCCGGGCATCGCGTCTACCTCAAGCACATGCTGCTCACCGAGAGCGCGACGGGACTGTTGCCGGACTGGGCATTCTTCGCCCGCTGTGTGGTGAACTCGACCGAGCTGCGGCCGACCGCGAGCCGCGAGTCCCTGTACGACGACAGCCTGCTGGAGGCGACGAGCACCGCGCTCGGCGACCAGCTGCGTGGCTGGCTGGTCGGTCTGGCGCGCACCGACCCCGACCGGCTGAGCCGGTTCCTGAGCGTGCATCACCTTGGCGTGAAAGCACTCGCGCTCTACGACGACGAGATGCTGCGGCTGGTCGACCAGTGGTGGCCGATGGAGACCAACGTCGGCCGGATGACGCTGGCGGAGTTCCGCGGCCAGTACGGCGCGATCCGGTACACCACGACCACCGACGAGTTCCGTCAGCTCGCCGCGGTCGCCGCCGCGCAGGACATCGCGTTGGTCAACGGCGGCTACACCTACGACAGCGAGATCATCGAGCGGCTCGCGGTCGTCGAACCCGGGCAGACCGTCGACCGGCTCGACCCGGCGCGGCTCGCGACCCGGTTCGGCGCCGTGGAACCGGCGGACGAGCTGCGCAGCCGGTCGTTCCTGCTCGCCGCCCAGCGGACCATGGACCGGCTCGGCTGTGAGGTCGTGCTGCGGTCGTTCGAGCCCGCCTCGCTTTCGGTGCTGTACCTGGTGGATCGGGCGGCCGCGTTCCAGTCGCAGGTGCGGGCGACCCGGGACCGGGTCGACTCGTTGTGGGCGGGCGTGTTGTCGGCGTTCGAGAAGCCCGCCGACGACCGGCCGCAGCTGGTGCTCAACTACCGCAACCCGTTGGTGCGCAGGCTCTCGGCCCTGTCCAATCCGGAGCTGGTCGCGTTGGCCGTGGAGGCCTTGTACGGCCAGGCATTGCTGCTCGGGTACCACCCGATCCGGCCCGCCGACGCGGCCCTGCTGAACCGTTCGTTCATCGGCCTGCTCGACCAGGCCGTCCCCGCGGAGGAGAACCGGTGAGCCGCACCGAGCAGGAGCTGCGGGACATGCTGTCCCAGGCCGCGCAGCTCCCGGAGGGGCGCGCCAAGATGGCCGCGCTGGAGACGGTGATCCAGCACGCCGACGCGGAGAACCTGCCCGAACTGCAGTACCGGGCCCGGATGAGCGCGACGCGCGCGTACAACTACGGCGGCGAACCGGCCAAGTCGATCGTCACGTTCTCCTGGTGCCTGGCGGCGCGCGACCGAGGCGAGGCCGACCCCAGCCTGGACCACTCGTTGTACTGGTACTTCAAGTGGATCGTCACCACCATCGTGTCGTTCCCGCAGATCCCGTTGGCGCAGGCGGAAGCCGTGCTCGACGACATGGAACAGCGCTACCGGCTGGCCGGGCACACCATGGGCCCGGTGCACCAGCACCGCGAGCTGCTCGCCCGGCACGTCGGCGACCGGGCCAGGGCCGAGGAGCAGTACCGGTTGTGGGGCATGGCTCCTCGCGGCGAGATGTCCGACTGCGTCGCCTGTGAACCGACTTCGCGCGTCGATCACCTCGCGTGGCTGGGCCGGGACGCCGAAGCGGTTCCGATGGCCGAGAGCGTGTTGAGCGGGCGGATCACGTGTATCGAGCAGCCACAGACGATCCTGACCTCGTTGCTGGTGCCGTATCTGCGGACCGGGCGGACCGCGGCGGCGGCCGACGCACATCGGCGGGCCTATCGGGCGTTGCGGAGTTCGCGGTCCGAACTGGAGGGCGTGGCCGAGCACGTTCAGTTCTGTGCGCTCACTGGGAATCCTGCGCGCGGGCTGGAACTGGTGCAGCGGCACCTGGGCTGGCTGGACGAGCCGCCGAGCCCCGAGGCGGACATGCTCTTCTCCGCCGCCGCGGCGCGGGTGCTGGCGTCGGTGGACGACGATTTGGGCGTGCTGCGGCCGGGCTTCGGTGATCGTGCGGCGGCTGAGGTATCGGCGGCCGCCTTGCGGGACGAGCTTTCCGCGCGAGCACTCGAGATCGCCCGGCAGTTCGACGGGCGCAACGGCTCGGCTGAGCAGAGTTCGGTCGTCCAGGCGATGCTGGCCGCCGCTCCTCTCGCGGACCACGTTCCGCTGTCCGCGTTCCCGGTCCGGGAGGTCCCGCCCGCGGCACCGTCCTATCCGGACACTCCCGAGGAGCTGGCCGATCTGGCCGAGCGCGAGCGGGAGCTGATGAACGCGGACGCCGCCGCGGCGGTCTGGCAGCGGTTCGACGAGATCATGCCCTCACCCACGGGACTGCTGCTGGCGCGGCGGCTGGATGGACAGGTGCCTGCCGGCGATGAGGAAGTGGAGTCGGCGCGGGACGGCTGGGAACGCGCGGCCGCGTTGTTCGACGAGGCCGGCGACTCGGCGCGCAGGTGGGCTTCGTTCGCCCGGTCCGGATCGGCATTGATCCACAGTGGACAGCCGGAGGCCGGGATCGCTCGGATCGAGGCGGCGATCGCCGGTCAGGCCGGGAGCACAGTGGGACTGGCCCGCGGCTGGGGACGGCTCGCCGAGTCCTACCTGTCACTCGGCGAGGTCGAGAAGGCGAAGGAAGCCGGGACTCGGGCGCTGGAGTTCGCGTCACAGACCGGATCCGCCCGGGAGCGGGGACAGGTCTTCATGACCCTCGCGATGCTGCACAGCGGCGACAAACAGGACGCGGAGCAGGCACGGGAGTTCGCCGGTCAGGCGGTGGCCTTGTTCCGGGAGGCGGGATCCGTCGAGGGCCTGGCGCGGGTTCAGCTCCTGGAAGCGCAGCTGTACGCGGGTGCCGGGGAGTTTGAGCACGCATACACGTTGCTGGCTTCGGTGGTGCCACCCGCTTCGAGCGTCGGTGTGCAGGCGACCCTGCTCGACATGCGTGCGGCGTTGGCGATGGATCTCGACCGGCCGGCCGATGCGTTCGAGCACATCACCGCGATGACCGCCATCGCTTCGCCTGGCGGGTACACGTTGTCGCGGTTGACGGCGGCTTGTGTGGAGCTGGACCGGTATGAGCAGGCGGCGAACGCCGCAGAGCAGGCTCTTGTGTTGCTGCAGGACGACGAGGGCGAGACCGCCAACGTGAAGTTCCTGCTGTCCAAGGCCTACACCCAACTGGGCCATGCCGAGCAGGCCTTGGAGCTGTTGAAGGACGTTGAGGCGCATTGTCTGGCGCAGTCGAATATCGTTGGCGCCGGTCAGATGCGTGGGCTTGCCGGTGATCTTCTGGACACTTTGGACAGAGACGCCGAAGCCGCGGTCAGCTACACCGACGCCGCGGACGCCTACCACCAGGCCGAGTGGGCGATGGACGAGCTGGCCAACCGCCGGCGCGCGGCCTTGTCGTGGCATTGGGCGCGTCAGCCGGAACAGGCTCGGGCGGCGCTGGCTTTGGCCGACTCCCTGGCGGCGGACTTGTCCTCCTCACCGGAACCGCCGGTGGTGTGGGAGCGGGCCATGCTCGGGTATGACGGTGCGCGGATCCTGGCTGGGCTTCGGGATCTCGACACGGCCCTCGTGCGGGTGGGGCCGGTTGCGGAGGCGTTCCGGTCCATCGGTGCGTCGACTGAGGCGGCTATCGCCGTTGCGATGCAAGGGCGCCTGCTTGCCGACCTCGGCCGGGCTCCGGAGGCGATTCCCGTGCTCAGCCAGGCACTGGCCGAGTTGCCAGAGGAGGCCGAGCAGCAACGGGAGGGCGTGCGGCAACTTCTGGCCGACTTGGACCAATCGTGAATGCAATCGCGCGGATCGCCGAGCATCTCGATGCACACCGCCCCGGGCATCCGCTACGGGTCGCCGGATGCTTACGACTTCACGACTTTCGCCCGGGTTGTGACTCCCGGTTGTTCGGTGGTGTCCCTGCCGCGAAGGCCGCTTTCGACGCCCGGTATCACGCCGCGAACCGGATCCACCTCGATGCCGTGGATCCCCGCGCGCACGCCACTATCGTTGTGCGGGAAGGGGTTCTGCAGCGCATCGGCGGCGGCGAGAGCGTGGACGTCTCGCTGTTCTCTTACGGCACGGTTTCCGGATCTCCACTGCGGAGTTGGCCGACGCGGACACCTACGAGGTCGATGACTACCGCCGGGTGCTGGTGGAGCTGGCTTCTGGGACTTGGGCTTGGGTCTATCTCGCGCGCTGAGGTACGAAGAGGCAACCAACTCCAGCGATCGGGCAGCAGAAGCCCCCACCCCCAGAACGCCGACTAAACTCCCAGGCATGCACAAACTGGTAGTCCTGTACCCAGAACCCCAGGACCGCGACCACTTCCGCGACTACTACGTCAACACGCACCTGCCGCTGGTCGCCAAGATCCCGGGCATCCTCGCCCACCGCTACAGCTTCCAAGTGCGGGCGATCCCCGGAGAGTCCCCCTACTTCGCGGTCTTCGAAGCCGACTTCGCCGACCTCGAGTCCTTCCGCAAGGGGATGTCCACCCCAGAAGCCGCTGCGGTCGTGGCGGACGTGCCCAACTACGCCACCGGTGGCAGCCTCACGCTGTCTTACTCCATAGAGGACTGATCAGCCCGCGAGCGCGATGGTGTGGCCGGTGTGCTCCACCTTCGCGCGCAGGTAGCTGAGGTTGCTCGGGGTGCTGAAGACGCCCGTCGGGACGTGGCTGCGGACCGTGATGCCCAGGTCGCTCAACTGGCGGCCCTTGTCGGGGTTGTTCGACAGGAGGTCGACGGTGCCGATGCTCAGCGCACCAAGCATCTGGGCCGCCGCGGTGTAGTCACGGCCGTCCTCGGGCAGGCCCAGGGCGCTGTTGGCCTCGTAGGTGTCCAGGCCGTGGTCCTGGAGGGCGTAGGCGTCGAGTTTGTTGTACAGGCCGATCCCCCGGCCTTCCTGGCGCAGGTAGAGCAGCACGCCGCCGGCCACCGAGATGCGCTCGACGGCTTCGCGCAGCTGGGGGCCGCAGTCGCAGCGGGCCGAGCCGAACACGTCGCCGGTCAGGCATTCGGAGTGCATCCGCACCAGCGGGACCGGGCCGGGGTCGCCGAACACCATGGCGACGTGCTCGGCCGAGTCGGCTAGGCCGTGGAACGTGACGGCGTCCGCGACCGTGCTGAACCCGTCGCTGAACCGCAGGGGAATCCGGACGCGGGTCCGGATGTTGGCACTACCAGGCGCAGTCATTGCCGACTCCGATCGATACTTGAAGCTTCAATCAAGTCAGACGCTACACCGATTGTTCGAGTTTGAACAACCCGTGTGATCATGGCCACTGGTAGAAAGCAGCCATGGAGACCCGGCAGCTGGAGTACTTCGTGGCCGTGGCCGAGGAGCTGAGTTTCACGAGGGCCGCGCAACGCCTGTACGCCGTCCAGTCAACCGTCTCGGCCGCAATCAAATCGCTAGAGGCCGAGGTGGGCGCGACGCTGTTCGACCGGTCCACCCGGCGGGTCACCCTCACTCCCGCAGGTCAGGCGTTCCTGATCGAGGCGCGTGCGATGCTGGACGCGTTCGCCCGCGCGGTCCTCGCGGTCCAGGACACCGCGACCGGACTGCGCGGCAGCCTGCGGATCGGGACGATGACCGGGATGAACGTCTTCGACCTGCCCGCGGTGCTCGGCGTGTTCCACCAGCGGCACCCGCTGGTCGACATCCACGTCACGGTCTCCACCAGCGGGTCCACCGGGCTGGCCGAGGACCTGCGGCACGGCCGGCTGGACATCGCCCTGCTCGGCCTGCCCGAGACCGACCTCGCCGGGTTCACCACCCGCCCGCTCGCCCGCCGTCCCGACCTCGTGCTGCTGCCCGCCGAGCACCCGCTGGCCGGTCACACCGAGATCGACCTGCACGACCTGATCGACGAGTCGTTCGTGGACACCCCGGCCGGGTTCGGCAACCGGATCGTCGTGGACCGCGCGTTCGAGCGGTTCGGCGTCCGCCGCCGGGTGAGCGTGGAGGTCGACAGCCTCTTCGCGATCCCCAGCTACGTCCGCACCGGGCTCGGGGTCGCCGTCACGCCCGAACTGAACCTGCCCGAGACGCCGGGCGTGGTCGCCCTACCGGTGGCCGGAACACAACTGTGCTGGCTGATGACCGTCGCCACGGCCGGAAACAAGGAACCCAACGTCGTCACCCGCACGTTGCTGGACCTCATCGACTCGGAACTGGACCGCTAGGTCGTGTATTGCGGCCAAGGGCCTTGATACCCGGCCTACGCCGATCGAGCGACAGAAACCCGGACGATAACTACACTACGTCGGCGTGCGGTTCTCACTCCTTGGCCCGATCAGGGCATGGCTGGGCGACGAGGAGCTGGAGACCGGACCGCCCACACAGCGGGCACTGCTCGCATTCCTGCTCGTTCACGCTGGTCAGCCGGTCGCATTGAGCGAGATCGTGGATGCGTTGTGGCCGGACGACCCACCACGGACCGCAGTCAATATCATCCACCGGCACATCGGCATGCTGCGCCGCCTGATCGAACCGGACCTGCCCGCGCGCGCCAGCGGCAGCGTGCTGTTGCGCAGCTCCGGCGGCTACCGGCTCAACGCCGGCCCGGACGAGCTGGACCTGCTGCGCTTCCGGGACCTGCACGAGGCCGCGCGCGCCGCGACCGGCGCCGATGCCGCCGCGCTGTACGCCGAGGCGATCGGGCTCTGGCACGGTCACGTCGCCGCCGATCTCCCGGACATCGTCCGCATGCACACGGCGTTCGCCGAGGTCGACCGGGAGTACCTGGCCGCCCTGCAGGAGGCCGCGGTGCTCAGCCCGGCCCGGATGCTGTCCCGGTTGCAGCAGGCCTCGGCCGGACATCCACTCGACGAGGTGCTGCACGCCCGGCTGATCGAGGCGCTGGCCGCGTCCGGGTACGAGACCGAGGCGTTGCAGGCGTACGAGGCGGTCCGCGAACGGCTGGCCGACGAGCTGGGCATCGACCCGGGTGCCGAGCTGCGCGCGGCCCACTCCCGGGTCGTGCACCCGCGGGCCGCGTCCCGCAACGGCCGCCCCACCCAGCTGCCCGCCGACCTGGCCGGGTTCGCCGGGCGCGCAAGCGAACTGGCGCATGCCGCCCGGGTGAACACCTCGGCGATGACCACGGTGGCGATCTTCGGGATGGCCGGGGTCGGCAAGACGACGCTGGCCGTGCGGCTGGCGCACGAGGTCGCGCCCGAGTTCCCGGACGGCCAGCTCTACGTGCACCTGCGCGGGTTCGACCCGGGCGGCCGGGTGACCAGCTCGGCGGCGATCCGCGGCTTCCTTGAGGCGCTGGGGGTTCCGCCGAACCGGATGCCCGGGGACCTGGAAGCGCAGGCCGCGTTGTACCGGAGTCTGTTGGCGGGCAAGCGGATGCTCGTCGTGCTCGATGACGCCCGCGACACCGAGCACGTGCGCCAGCTACTCCCCGGCACGCCGGGCTGCATGGCGATCATCACCAGCCGCAGCCAGTTGCGGGGCCTGGTCGTGCGGACCGGGGCCCTGCCGGTCGCGCTGGATGTGTTGCCGAGCAACGAAGCCCGCGACCTGCTCGGCCGGCGCCTCGGCGCCGATCGGGTCGCCTTGGACCCGGTGGCCGTCGAGGAGATCATCGACCACTGTGGACGGTTGCCGCTCGCGCTCGCGGTCGTCGCCGCCCGCGCGGCCACCTACCCGGACGTCCCGCTCGCCTCGATCGCCGCCGAGCTGCACGGCTCGGCCAGCCTGGACGCGTTGGGCAACAGGGAGATCGACGTCCGCACGGTGTTCTCGTGGTCGTACCACGCGCTCAACGTCCAGGCGGCGCGGCTGTTCCGGTTGCTGGGCGTGCATCCCGGGCCGGACATCTCGGTGGCCGCCGCCGCGAGCCTGGCCGGGCTGTCCCTCCAGCAGACAATGTCCCTTTTGGACGACCTGACCCACGCGCACCTGGTCAACGAGCTGATCTCCGGCCGGTACATGTTCCACGACCTGCTGCGCACGTACGCCGCCGAACTCGTCGACTCCGGCGAAGCCCTCCCGGCCCGCGAACGCCTGCTCGACCACTACCTGCACTCGACGGTCGCCGCGACGACCCTGCTTTTCCCGTTCCGCGAACGGGTTCCGCTGTCGGTGCCGCACGCAGGCGCGATCATCACCGACCTGATGGACCACAACCATGCGGCGGAGTGGCTGATCGAGGAGCTTCCGGTGCTGCAGGTGTTGCCCGGGATGGCCGCGGAGGCCGGGTTCGACGGGCACGCGTGGCGGATTCCCCTGACCATAGAACGGTTTCTGGACCGCCAAGGGCGCTGGCAGGAGCAGGTCGCCGTGCAGCGCGCCGGGTTGAGCAGCGCGGAACGGGCCAACGACCGCTATGGCGTTGCCCAGGAACACCGCGCGCTCGGGTTCGGCCTGGGCCGGTGGCGGCGCTACGAGGAGGGTGCGCGGTACCTCACCCGCGCGGCGGACCTGTTCGCCGCCGAGGAGGACTACGACAGCCAGGCCCACACCTACCGCAACCTGGCGTTCCTGTCGAACATGCAGGAACACCACGACCAGGCTCTCGAGCACTACCGGCGGGCCCGCGAGCTGTACGAGATCACCGGCAACCAGAACGGCCAGGCCCTGCTGTACAACGAGGTCGGCTGGACCTACCTCCTCCAGGGCGACTACGAGAAGGCGCTGCCCGAGTGCCTGCTCGCGATCGACCTGCACCGCGCGATCGGCAACCCCAACGGCGAGGCCTCGGCGGCCGACAGCGTCGGATACGCGCTGCACCACCTGGACCGCAACCTCGAGGCCATCCCCTACCTGGAACAAGCACTGCGCATCTACCAGGACATCGCCGACCGCCCAACAGAAGCGGACACCCTCTCGCACATCGGTGACGCGCGGCTCGCGCTCGGCGACATCGAGGCCGCCCGCACCGCCTGGCAACGGGCCCTGGCCATCCTGGAGGAGATCGGCCACTCCGACGCCGGCGAGGTCCGCGGCAAACTCCTCACCCTGGGCACCCGCGCCCCGGCCTGATCGGTCCGAACAGGACGGGGCCGGCGTGTCCTACCTGTTCACCGGCACAGGGCTTCGATCGTCTCCTCGAAGGCGGTGAACTCCTTGCGGGCGGCGGCGACGACCTCGGCGGCGGTCTTGCGGGCGTCGGGGGCGTGCCGTTCGGCGATGGCGGTCATCTCCTCGTTGGGCTCGGGGGCCAGGCCGTCGTTGACGTACTCGTCGACGGCCTCCAGCGGGCCGAGGCCGCCGGCGAGCAGCCACAGGAAGTCGGCCAGGTTGCGGGCCACCACACCGGTCTCGCCCTCGGAGCCGAGGAAGACCACGGGCTGCTCGGTGAGCGGCTGTCCTTCGCGGACAAGCCAGAACGCGGCGTACCCGCCGGTGCCGTCCTGGCCGAAGACGCGGAACGCGTCCCCGTCGACGTCGGGGTTCCCTGTCCAGGAACGGAACCAGTCGGTGGTGTCCTCGGCGGAGTTGAACTCGTCGAACGGCTCGTAGTCGACGCCGCCGCCCTGTTCGTAGAACTCGAACTCGACGTCGTACACCTCGGCCAGCGCGGCCGGGAATGCTCTGTCATCCACGCGCACAGGCTAAACCGTGGTAGTCAAAGGCATGCTCATCACCTCCCGGTCCGCGGCCGAGTACACCGCGATGTTCGACCTGCCGGACCTGACGGGGGTGCCGGTGCTGGACTGCTGCGCGGGTGCGTCGAGCTTCGCGGCCGAGAGCCCGGCCGCGGTGGTCGCCTGCGATCCGGGGTACCGCAACGGGTACGCGAGCCTCGTGGCGGAGATCCAGGCCGGGTTGCGCGCTGTCGAGGAGATCATCGACGACCACCGGGACGACTTCGTCTGGAGCTGGTACGGCGACCGGGACCGCCGGATGGGGATGCGCCGGACCGCCGCGCGGCTGTTCCTCGACGACGTCCGGGACAACGCAAACCGTTATGTCGCGGGCGCATTGCCGTGTCTGCCCTTCGCGAACAAGAGCTTCGACGTGGCGCTGTGCTCGCACCTGTTGTTCACGTGGTCGGACGTGTTCGGCGAGGACTGGCATCGGCGAGCTTTGGCCGAGCTGATCCGGGTCGCCCGGCGCGAGGTGCGGGTGTTCCCGCTGGTGGTCCAGGGAACGGGGGCGCCGGTGCCGTTCCTGCCGCGGCTGCTGGACGAGCTCGGCCCGGCCGCCGAGGTGGTCAAGGTGCCGTTCTGCTTCCAGCGCGGGGCCGACGAGATGCTGCGCATATCCGTTGCACCCATTGGGTGACATGGCCCAAGTCCGGCGGCGCAGCGGCTACAACGTAAAGATGAACAACTCTCGCAAGATCGACCGTGGCGACGGCGGCTGCCCAGTGCACCGCGACGCCGACGGGATCTGGCAGATACACGAGTTCGACGCCGCCAAGACCGTTCTGCGCAGCACCGACACCGTCCAGGCCGGACTCGGCGTCCAGTTCATGGACAAGATGCCCGCGAGCATCCGCAGGCCGGTGCTCTACCGGGACGGTCCGGAACACCGCGAGCACCGGCGGCAGACCGCCCGGTACTTCACCCCGCGGCACGTGGACTCGCACTACCGCGAGCTGATGGAGCGCTACGCCGACCGGGAGATCGCCGCGCTGCGCCGGACCGGGAGCGGCGACCTGGCCGAGATCAGCTTCCGGTTCGCGGTGGACGTGGCCAAGGCGATCGTCGGCCTGACCGAGAGCCGGCCGGGCACGGACAAGCGGCTGGCCCGGTTCTTCATCGGCCGGGACGTGGCGCCCGGGTTCACCTCGCCGGCCGCGCTGTACAACCTCTGGCTGCAGGGCTGGTGGTGGACGTCGTTCTACGTCAACGACGTCCGGCCCGCGGTCAAGGTCCGCCGGCGCGGCCGCCGGGACGACCTGATCTCGCACCTGATCGACGAGGACTGCACGAACGTGGAGATCCTGGCCGAGTGCCTGACCTTCGCGTCCGCGGGCATGGTGACCACGCGCGAGTTCATCGGCGTCGCCGCCTGGCACCTGTTCGGCGACGTCGAGCTGCGCAAACGGTTCCGCGAGGGCGACCAGGCCCAGCGGTACGCCCTGCTGCACGAGATCCTGCGCCTGGAACCGCCGCTGGACCGGTTGAAGCGGCGCACGACGAAAGCCCTTGAGCTGCCGGACGGTTCGCGGATCCCGGATGGCGAGTTCGTGCACATCAAGACCTCGGCGGTGAACACCGACGAGTCCGC